>NZ_JBEPDB010000027.1:0-91797 GCF_040300025.1 Dactylosporangium sp. NPDC000555
ACAAACCTCCAAGAGGCCCATGCCACGGGGTAATAATCATTTGGCACTGGCTTAACAAGCACCCTGTTGAGTTCTCAAACAACCAACACACACCGCCGAACTTCACCGTTTCCGGCTTGGCCCGTCCGGGGCATTTCGTTCTGATTCAGTCTAGCAGGTCCGTTTTGCGAGTCAAGTCCGGCTTGCCGCACCTTGTCCCGTTTTGCGGACACACAACAACTCTTCCGGAACCCCGGTCGAGTGTCGTATTCTGTCGGCAGGACGTCCGCTGCGGCTCGCTTCGCGACCCGCGTGCTTCGTCCGTGGTCCCTGCCGGTTGTCTAGCCTACCTGGTGTTCGCCCGGCGTCCAAATCGCGTTCGCCATACGTTTCCCCAGGCACGATCACTACCCGGTCACCCGGCTCGCAATCGATTTGGCCTCGGCAGGCCGTCCGCCGCGGCGCGTCTCGCGCTCCGCTGTCTCGTCCGTTTCCCTGCCGACCGTCTACTTTACTCGGCTTCCCGGTCGCCACCAAATCGATCACTCTCTTCGGCGGCACCCGGCCGAAGCCGGGTGTTGCACGGGCGCGCCGGGCGCCGCAGCGAGGTCAGAAGTTACACGGCGCCCGGCGGCTGCGCCAAATCAAGAGGTCACGCGGGGACGAGCTCGACCCCCGCGAACGTGCGCTTTCCCTTGCGCAGCACCAGGAGTCCACCGGCCAGGGCACGGTCGGCGGGCACGATCTCCTCGGCGTCGGACACCCGCTCGTTGTTCACGTACGCACCGCCCTCGGCCACCGTCCGCCGCGCGTCGTTGCGGCCGGAGGCCAGGCCGGCGGCGATGAACAGGTCGGCGACCGTCGAGCCCGCAGGTGCCGCCACGAGGCCCGCCTCGCTGAGCGCGGCACGTAGCGTCGACGCCGAGAGCTCGCCGAGTGAACCCCGGCCGAACAGCGCCTGGCTCGCCGCGATCACCTGCGCGGTCTCCCCCGGCCCGTGTACGAGCGTGGTCATCTCCTCCGCGAGCCGCCGCTGGCCGATCCGGGCCGCGGGCCGCTCGGCGGTCTCCTTCTCGATCGCCTCGATCTCCTCACGCCCGAGGAACGTGAGCTTGCGCAGCAGCCCGCCGACGAGCGCGTCCTCGAGGTTCACGAAGTACTGGTACAGCGCGTACGGGCTGGTCATCTCCGCGTCCATCCACAGGCTGCCGCCGCCGGTGGACTTGCCGAGTTTCTCCCCCGCCGAGTTCACCAGCAGCGGCGTCGCCAGGAGGTGTACCGAAGCGCCCTCCACCCGATGGATCAGGTCCGTGCCGGCCGTGAGGTTGCCCCACTGGTCGCTGCCGCCCGTCTGCAGCTTGCAGCCGTAACGGCGGTACAGCTCCAGAAAGTCCATGCCCTGCAGGATCTGGTAGCTGAACTCCGTGTAGCTGATACCGGCGTCCGAGTTCAACCGGGCGCTCACCGCGTCCTTGGTGAGCATCTTGTTGACCCGGAAATGCTTGCCGATCTCGCGCAGGAAGTCGATCGCCGACATCGGCGCCGTCCAGTCGTAGTTGTTCACCATCCGGGCGGCGTTGTCGCCGGTGAAGTCGAGGTACGGCTCGATCTGGCCCTTGATCCGTTCGACCCATTCGGCCACCGTGTCCGTCGAGTTGAGCTGGCGCTCCGAGGAGGGCCTGGGGTCGCCGATCAGCCCGGTCGCGCCGCCGACCAGGGCGAGCGGCCGGTGCCCGGCCAGCTGCAGGCGTCGGACGGTAAGCACCTGCAGGAGGTTGCCGATGTGCAGGCTCGGCGCCGTCGGGTCGAAGCCGCAGTAGTAGGTGATCGGCCCCTTCGCCATCTCCGCGCGGAGTTCGTCGAGGTCGGTCGAGAGCGCGATCAGGCCGCGCCACTGCAGATCGTCGAGCACATCGGTCATGGCGCGATTGTCCCACCCTCCCCGGGTCGTCCCCCACCGCGTTACCGGGCCGGAGGGCGACGGGGTTTTGTCATACCCGGCCGCTACGGTTGAGCCATGGCAGTCGTGAAGATCAACGCGATCGAGGTCCCCGAGGGCGCGGGGCCTGAGCTGGAGCGCCGGTTCGCCGCGCGGCAAGGGGCCGTCGAGGGCGCGCCGGGCTTCCTGGGCTTCGAGTTGCTGCGCCCGACCGCGGGTGAGACGCGGTATTTCGTCTACACCAAGTGGGAGTCCGAGGAGCATTTCCAGGCGTGGTCCACCGGACCGGCCCGCGAAGCTCACTCCGGCGAGCGGGCGAAACCGGTGGCGACCGGCTCGAGCCTGCTGGAGTTCGAGGTCGTCCAGCAGGCGGACCCGCGAGCCTGACACCTGGCCGGGGCAAACCCGGAGGTCGTACGGCGGGAGGGGCGCCCTGTGCCTGACCTCCCGGCAACTGGCTGTCGCAGATCCGGCTGACCGACGGCGGCTTCGAGGTCGACGCCCTCCCGTGCGCCTGGCGCGACGACTGGATCGCCGATTACCGCATCCAGTCCTTCGCCGGCTGTCCACGGTGGACGGCCACCGCACGGCGCGCGGGACCGAGCACGAAGCACACACGCGATCCGGGAGCAGATGTGAAGGCGTTGCGGTATTCCGAGTACGGGCCGTCGAGCGTGCTGCGGGTCGTCGACGTGCCCGAGCCGCAGCCGGAGGCCGGGCGTGTCCGTATCGCGGTGCGGGCGGTGGGCGTCAACCCGTACGACTGGAAGGTGCGCAGCGGCCTCTTCGGGGACACGACCCCCAGCCGGCTGCCTGTCGTGCCGCACTCCGACGTGGCCGGGGTGGTCGACGCGATCGGCGAGGGGGTCGAGGGCGTCGCGGTCGGCGACGAGGTGTTCGGGGTCGCCCCGGGCGGGGCCGCGGCCGAGCTCGCGGTGCTGCGGGTGTGGGCGCCCAAGCCCGCGGCGATGCCGTTCGAGGAGGCGGCTGGGCTGCCCAACGTGGTCGAGACGGCCGGGCGCGGGCTCGACCTGCTCGGTCTGCGGAAGGGTCAGACCCTGCTGGTCAACGGCGCTGCCGGCGGTGTCGGCATCGCGGCCGTGCAGCTGGCCGTCGGGCGGGGCGCCACGGTGATCGGCACGGCGAGCGAGCGCAACCATGAGTTCCTGCGCGGGCTGGGCGCTGTTCCGGTCGCGTACGGCGCGGGGCTGCCCGGCCGCGTCCGCGCCGTCGCGGCGGGCGGCGTCGACCTGGCGCTCGACACGGCGGGCCGGGGTGCCGTCGCGGACCTGGTCGCGCTGACGCCGACGCCCGGCGACGTGGTGAGCATCGCCGACTTCGACGCGCCGCGCCTCGGCGCCCGGGTCACGGACGGCTCGGAGGGGCGCGCGTGGCAGACGCTGGCCGAGGTCGCCACCCTCTTCGCCGAGGGTCGCTTCACCATGCCCGTCGAGCGCACGTTCCCGCTGTCCGAGGCCGCGGCCGCCCACGACCTGAGCGAGTCGGGCCACGTGCGCGGCAAGGTCGTGCTGACCCTCTGAGTCCCGCGCCGCGGCAAGGCGGCAGGAGAGCACAGTGCGCGTCAGGCGTCGAGCAGGACCGGGGTCGCGGTGGCGCGCTTGCAGACGCGGTCGTCGCCCGAGGAGCGTCCCAGCAGGTGGCGGCCCGCCCACGGCAGCATGTGGCGGCGCATCCAGGCGAGCTCCGCGCAGACCGTCTCGTGCCGCCGGCGCGGCGGGGCCGCCGGGAGCGGGGCGGTCCAGGCGTCGTCGGTGCCGGGCAGGCCCAGGGAGAAGGCCAGGGCCGCGCCGATGCGCTCGTGCCCGGCGCTGTTGGCGTGCAGGCGGTCGTCGCTCCAGAGGCGCGGGTCGGAGGCGACCGGATACGCGCCGAGGTCGAGCAGGATCGCGCCGCTGTCGGCGGTGGCCTTGCGGATCTGCGCGTTGAGGGCGAGCACCCGGCCCCGCAGCGGCCGGGCCAGCGGCATCACCGGCGTCGGGTCGGGCAGCGTAAAGGTCAGCACGGTCGCGCCCCGCATGACGAGGGCGAGCTGCATCGCGTGGATGTCGCGGGCGACCTCGGCCACGTCGAACGAGCCCCGCATGATGTCGTTCATGCCGGCGACCACGGTGGCCAGGTCGGGCTCGAGGTCGAGGGCGGGCGCCAGCTGCTCGGCCCGGATCCGGGCGGTGGTGCGCCCGCGGATGGCGAGGTTGGCGTACTCCAGGCCGTCCGGCGCCTGCGCGCGGGCGACGTGCTCAGCGAAGCGGTCGGCCCAGCCGCGGTACCCGCCGTCGCCGTCGGGGTCGTCCATGCCCTCCGTGGTGCTGTCGCCGATGGCGACGTAGCGGCGGTACACGCGGGCGTTCATGCGCCGCGCAGCGCGTAGGCGGCGCGGGCCGACTCGACGGCGGCCAGGTGCTCGGCGGCCCAGGCGCGGCAGGCGTCCATCGCCGGGAACAGGGTGCGGCCAAGGTCGGTGATGGCGTACTCGACCCGGGGCGGGATCTCGTCGTACGTCGTGCGGGTGATCATGCCGTCGCGCTCCAGGGCGCGCAGGGTCTCGGCCAGGACCTTGGCCGAGACACGGCGCAGCGGGACGCGCAGGTCGCCGAAGCGGCGCGGGCCGTCCCGCAGGCAGATCAGCACCATGCCCGCCCACTTGTCGCCGATCCGAAACGGCGTCACGGCCGATGGGCAGGCCGGGTCGAACAGGTCCGGCGGGAGGGGGTCGCGCATCGCCCCACCGTAACGCGTGCTTCGGTTACCTTGCAGTTACCGAGGTATCGCGTTCTACGGTCCTGGCATGACTTCAGTGGTGGTGTTCGGGGCGGGCGGACGGGCCGGGCGGCAGATCCTGGCCGAGGCCGGGAGACGGTCGATCGAGGCGACGGCGGTCGTGCGCGACCCGGCGAAATATCCGGATGTCTCCGGTGCGGTCGCCGGTGACGCGACGGACGCCGGGCTCGTGGCGACGGCGGCGCGCGGGCACGACGTGGCGATCTCGGCCGTGTACGGCGCGGACCTCGATCCGGCGGCGTACGGCGAGGCGATGGCGGCGCTGCTGCGCGGCCTGGAGCGCGCCGAGGTGCGACGGCTGCTGCTGATCGGCGTCGCGACGACGCTGCCGGGCGACGGCGGCGTTCGGAGGTTCGAAGAGCCCGGCTTCCCGGCCGAGTGGCGGCCGTTCTCGCAGGCGCGCGCCGACGAGCTGACGGTGCTCGAGCGCTACGACGGCGCCGTGGACTGGGTGGTGTTGACGCCGGCGGCGGAGCTGATCGAGGACGAGGGCAGTTCGGGGTACCGAATCCGGAATTCCGGAACCGCCCTGAGCTACACGGCGCTGGCGAACGCGCTGCTGGACGAGGTGGCGGCCGATCGCCACCACCGCACCCAGCTCGCCATTTCCGGCAGCTAACCGATAATCATAGATCCGAAAGACTCCTACACCGACCGTTGATACGCGCGGAATGTCCGGCCCGACAAGTACACCAGCGCCGCCGCCAGCACCAGCAGCCCGCCACCGTAGGTCAGCGACCGCGGCCAGTCCACCGCGCCGGCCAGCGCCGAGCGGCAGGTCTCCAGCGCCCAGTTCACCGGGTTTCCCCGCGCGACCGCCTGCATCCACCCCGGCATCAGGCCCGGCGCGATGAACGCCGAGGACAGGAACGTCAGCGGCAGCAACAGCAGCGTGTTGAGGCCGATGATCGTCTCGCGCTGGCGGACCAGCATGCCGGCGGTGTTGGACAGGGCGCTGAAGACGACGCCGAGCAGCGCCGAGGAGGCGATGAGCAGCAGGACGCCGCCGATCGGGTAACGCGCGCCGGCGGCCAGGCCGAGCAGCACGATGATGATCGACTGGATGGTGACGCTGAGGGTCTGCTCGACGACCACGGCGTCGAGGATCGCGCCGCGGCGGGCGGGCGTGCTGAGGAAGCGGTTCATCGTGCCACGGTCAATCTCCTCGAGCACGCCCATGCCGGACCACATGCTCGACGAGACCGCGCTCATCACGACGACGCCGGGCACCAGGTACGTGAGGTAGCTCCCGCCGCCGAAGCCGGGCAGGTCCACAACCCGGCGGAAGAGGTTGCCGAACAGGAACAGCCAGATCGCGGGCTGGATGAGCGTCACGAACAGGAACGCGGGCTGCTGGACGAACACCTTGAGCCGGCGCCCGGTCAGGTAGATGAGGTTCACGCCGCCACCTCCATCCGGCGGCCGGCGTGCTTGAGGTACACGTCGTCCAGGCTCGGCCGGGCGACGGTGACCGTGGCGACCCGGATCCCGGCGGCGTCCAGTGCGGCGAGCGCGGCGGGGACGGCGGCCGCACCGTCGTCGGAGCGCGCGGAGAGGCGGTTGCCGTCGAGCGCGACCTCGCGCAGCCCGGGGAGCCCGGTCAGCGCCGTCCGAGCCTGCGGCCCGTCCGGAGTTTCCAGGATTTCGATGTGTACCGCATCCCCGCGCAGCTCCCCCTTGAGCCGGTCGGGCGTCCCCTCGGCGACCACGCGCCCGCCGTCGACGATGACCAGCCGGTCGGCGAGGCGGTCGGCCTCGTCCAGATAGTGCGTGGTGAGCAGGATGGCCATGCCGTCCAGCCGGCGGATCTCGTGCCAGAGCGCGGCCCGGCCCTCGGGGTCCAGGCCGGTGGTCGGCTCGTCGAGGAACAGCACGGCGGGGCGGTGGACGAGCCCCATGGCCACGTCGAGGCGCCGCTGCATGCCACCGGACCAGTCCCGGGTACGCCGGCCGGCGGCCCCGCCGAGGTCGAAGCGCTCGAGCAGCTCGTCGACCCGGCGGCGCAGTTCGGCGCCGCGCAGGCCGAACAGGTGGCCCTGCAGGGTGAGGTTCTCGCGGCCGGTCGCTGCCGGGTCGAGGCCGCAGCGCTGGGCGACGACGCCGATGGCGGCGCGGACCCGCCCCGGGTGCCGGGCCACGTCGTGGCCCATGACCTCGGCGTGGCCGGCGTCGGCGCGGGCCAGGGTGGTGAGGATTTTGACGGTGGTGGACTTGCCGGCGCCGTTGGGGCCGAGCAGCCCGACGATCTCGCCGGGCTCGACGACAAGCGAGAGGTGGTCGAGGGCGCGTACGCCCCGGGGATAGATCTTGACGAGGTCGCGCGCCAGTACGGCAGCGGGCATGACGGTCTCCGTTGATCGGGACCGATCCCACGCAGTTCGCTATCCTGGCGGTTGCAGACAGCCAAGGCCGGCTCGTTCCCGCGGGATCGGTCGAGGTCGTTTTCCCCGGGCCGTGGTGTTCCCGCACCGCGGCCCGGGGTTCTTGCTGTTCGGTTCTTACTGTTCGTGGTGTTCGCGCCAGAGGTCGATCCCCGACAGCGTGCCGGCCTGGATCTCCTCCAGCAGTCCCCGCAGCCAGTCCGCCTCGGCGCGCAGCAGTGCCAGGCCGTACTCCGCCTCGACGGTGAACAGCCGGGGCACCGTCTCGGCGCTCGCCTCCAGCGCGGCCTTCTCGGTCGCGATCTGGAAGTCGAGCATCTCGAGCCGCTTGCGCATCAGGTAGACGGCCTCGTCGGGCGGGAGGATGCCGAGCACGGACAGCCCGGCCCGCAGCCGCGGATACTCCCGCTCGGGGGCGCCGACGATCTCCCGCAGCCAGTCGACGGTCTCCTCGCGACCGGCCTCGGTGATCTGATACACGGTCCGCTCGGGGCGCCGGCCTTCCCGGGCCGTGCGCATCGCCTCGACGAAGCCGTGCTTCTCGAGGTTCTGCACCACGGTGTAGAGCGAACCCCACTGGATCTTGAAGTCCTGCTCCTTGCCGCGGCCCCGCATCTCCGCGGCGATCTCGTAGGGGTGCATCGGGCGGTCGTACAGCGTCGCCAGCACGTGCAGGCCGAGCAGGTTGCCCACCTTGCGGCGCTTCGCCATCGCACCCCCGACATGCTCGCACACGTTTACTCGTGGACGAATATACGCAATACTCGTCCACGAGTAAACACCCGCGAGTGATCCGGTCAGGACTCGGCGGCGAAGGCCTCGAAGCGCTCGGCGACGCCGGTCAGGTCCTCCCGCTCCGACTCCGCGCTGGTCTCGTCGTCGACCGTGGTGGACACCCGCCACCGGCGCTGGGCGGGCACGAACGCGACCCGGATCGAGGCGCCGTCCTCGCGCCAGAGCACCGCCGTGGCGTTGTCCTCGTCGAGCCGGCCGATGAAGTCGCGGATGTCGTCGCCGGTCGGGTGGTGCGCGAGCGAGCCGTCCTCGGTCGTCATGCGCGGCACCGGAAGGCGTAGCAGCCGCCGCGGCTGCCACAGCGCCGCCGGGCGGTGGCGCCCGGGCCGCTGGAAGCACAGCAGCTCGCACTCGCCGGCGAGCTTGTGGATGAGGCGAAGGGTCTCCCCCGGCGCATCGCCATGCAGGGTGAGCAGCACGTGCGTGTCGGTGACGACCACCGGATCGGCCCACAACGCCGGATCGACGCCGGCACGCACCTCGCGGCTGAAGCGTTCCACGCCGGGATCGGCGCCGGCCCATCCGGTGTCGCCCCGCCGCAGCGCCTCGTATCGGTCGACGCCCTGGTCAACCGTGATCGGCCGGGACTCGTACCAGACACCGACCTCGATCAACTCCGTCATGGAAGAACACCGTACGGAACCCCCGGAAACAGGCGCAACTCAGCCACGCATCGTGCCTGGTCCATCACCCGTCCGGCGTTTCATCCACGATCCCCCATCGACTCGGCCATCTTGCGCGCCTCGACCGTTTCGATGAGCCCGGCGGCGTCGTGCGTCGTCACGACGAGCGCGCCGCCCGGGTCGCCGGGCAGGTCGAGCGTGACGACGGTCAGTGGCAGCACCGCGACCCGGCCCCATTCGGTGAAGCGCCCGGCCGGGGCGGCGCGCGCGGCGGCAATGTCGCACCACAGCACGGTCACCGGCGGGTGGCGGCGGGAGGCGGGGCGACGCACACTCAGCGTGAGCCCGTCGGAGCCGGTCGTGACGCGAACCGGCACGCCACCGCCGAACAGCAGCGCGAAGCCGGCCCCGAGCTCCCAGATCACCGCGGCGCGGTGCAGCGGCACATGCCCGAACCAGTGCTCGGCGCCGGCCGCGTGCGCGGCACGCTGACGCCGCCGCGCCCACCACTGGGCGAGGAAGAGGGGTCCGATCGCGGCCGCGGCGAGTCCGGTGAAGGCCAGACCGGCCCGCCACCGCGCGAGCAGCGGCAGCCCGACCGGCACCGCGGCGGCGAGGAACAGCCACCAGCCGCGCCCCCGCACCGGATCCAGCCTACGCGGGCGGACACGTCACATCGGCGGCCCGAACGACGCCGCCGGCCGCGTCCGCAGTGCTCGCCGTGCCCCTCGGCAAGCTGCCCGCGGGCCACATGATCCGCGCGCACATCGGCACCTTCCTCGACACCCGCGCAGGGCGAATATGCGGGCGCGCCGTGACGACGGCCACGAGCGATGGTGGGTTTGGCAGGGTTTCTCCCCGGCCCGTCCGCCGGGTATGGATGGGGGATGCCCTCCGCGACCCCCGTCCGGCTCCTCATGGTGGTCACGTCCGTTGCCGCCGTCCTCGCCACCGCCGGCTGCGGCGCGAATGCGAACCAGCCGGGAGCCAGGCCGCTGTTCGCGTCGCCGCCGCCGTCCAGTGCCGCACCGTCTCCGGCGGCATCAGTGGCATCGGTCGCATCGGTGGCATCGGTACCCGTACCGGCCGGCGTGACCGCGGGCATCGTGATCTACGACCGGCACGACGGCGCGTACGTGCTGCAGCAGAAGGCGAGCTGGCGTTTCCGGTCGGCGTCGCTGGTCAAGCTGCTCATCGCGCTGGACTACTTCTGGGACAAGGGCCCGTCGTACTCCGTGCCGGCCACCGACAGGCCGCAGCTGGAGGTCATGCTGCGCAGCAGCGACGACGAAGCCGCGACCGCGTTCTGGCAGGCGGGTGGGCAGCGCGAGGTGGTGACCCGGATGGTCCAGCGGCTCGGGTTGCGCGACACCGACCCGCCGCCGGCGAGCGAGTCCGGCTACTGGGGTTTCACCGCGACCAGCGCCGGCGACCTGGTCCGTGTCTACCGGTACATCCTCGACCATGCGCCGCGGCCGGTGCGCGAGTTCATCATGAGCGACCTGCACGCCACCACGAACTGCGGCACCGATGGCTACGACCAGTCCTTCGGCATCCCGAGCGCGTTCAAACAGCCGCGCGCCGCGAAGCAGGGCTGGTCGGGCTTCGACGACGACCCCGCCACCCCGTGCGTGGCGAACGCCGAGCCGGCCGGGCTGGCCAAACCCGGCGGCGCCGCGTTCACACCGGCCGCCGAGCCGAACCAGCCCGACATGGGCCAGGTGCTGCACACCACCGGCACCGTCGGCGCCGGCGACCGCTACATCGTCGCGGTGCTGAGCGCCCACCCGGACGGCACGCAGTTCGCGCAGGCCGCCGCCGCCCTGACGAAGATCACCGCAGCCCTGCCGTTGCCGAAGTCGGCGAAGCTCTGACACCCGGGCGAGTCGTGTAGAGATGGGCCGGGGTGGTGCGCGTCCGAGCCGGCGCGCAGACGGTGACCGACGGGCCGTACGTCGAGGCCAAGGAGTTCCTCGCGGGGTTCTACCTGGTCGAGTGCGCCTCGAAGGAGCGCGCGGTCGAGCTCGCGGCCATGATCCCCGACGCGAAGTGGAACGCGATCGAGGTATGCCCGATCGTGTACACCCAGGAGGCATGACGCAGCGTGCCGGCGCGATGGCCGGTCCGTCACCGCGCGGATCGGCCGTCCGTTTCTTGTCGGTGCCGGTCCGTAGAATCGCCGGCGTGGACAGCGAGATGAGTGCGCTCGATGTGTTACGCAGGGTGTTCGGCTACGACGAGTTCCGGGGCAGTCAGCAGGAGATCATCGAGCATGTGATCGGCGGCGGCGACGCGCTGGTGCTCATGCCCACCGGCGGCGGCAAGTCGCTGTGCTACCAGATCCCGGCGCTGGTCCGGCCGGGCACCGCGGTGGTGATCTCGCCGCTCATCGCCCTCATGCACAACCAGGTCGACGCCCTGCGGGAGCTGGGCGTGCGGGCCGGGTTCATCAACTCGACGCTCGACTTCGACCTGCGCCGCACCGTCGAGGCGCAGTTCGCCGGCGGCGAGCTGGACCTGCTGTATCTCGCGCCGGAGGCGCTGGCCTCGCCCGGCACCATGCGGCTGCTCGAGCGCGGCCGGATCGCCCTGTTCGCCATCGACGAGGCGCACTGCGTCTCGCAGTGGGGCCACGACTTCCGCCCCGACTACCTCAACCTGTCGATGCTGCACGAGCGCTGGCCGGACGTGCCGCGCATCGCGCTCACCGCGACGGCGACGACCGCCACCCACCGCGAGATCGCCACGCGGCTCGGGCTGAGCGGCGCCCGGCACTTCGTGTCCAGCTTCGACCGCCCCAACATTCAATATCGCATCGTCGGCAAGCAGGACCCGCGCCGTCAGCTGCTGGAGTTCCTGCGCGGCGAGCACCGCGGCGAGGCCGGCATCGTCTACTGCCTCAGCCGCAACTCGGTGGAGAAGATCGCCGAGTTCCTCAAGGACAACGGCATCGCGGCGCTGCCCTACCACGCCGGGCTCGACGCGCGGACCAGGGCCGACAACCAGGACCGCTTCCTGCGCGAGGACGGCCTCGTCATGGTCGCCACGATCGCGTTCGGCATGGGCATCGACAAGCCCGACGTCCGCTTCGTCGCCCACTTCGACCTGCCGAAGTCGATCGAGGGCTATTACCAGGAGACGGGTCGCGCCGGCCGCGACGGGGAGCCGTCGGTGGCGTGGCTGGCCTACGGGCTGCAGGACGTCGTGCAGCAACGCAAGATGATCGAGACCTCCGAGGGCGACGCCGCTCACCGCCGCAACCTCTCCCAGCACCTCGATGCGATGTTGGCCCTCTGCGAGACGGTCGAGTGCCGGCGCTCGCAACTACTGGCGTACTTCGGCCAGGAGCTCGGCGGCTCGTGCGACAACTGCGACACGTGCCTGGCCCCGCCGGAATCCTGGGACGGCACGATCGCCGCACAGAAGCTGCTCTCGACGGTGTATCGCCTGCATCGCGAGCGCAACCAGAAGTTCGGCGCCGGCCAGTGCATCGACATCCTGCTGGGCAAGAAGACCGACAAGGTCGTGCAGTGGCACCACGACGAGCTGACCGTCTTCGGCATCGGCGCGGACCTGCGCGAGGCCGAGTGGCGCGCGGTCATCCGCCAGCTGCTCGCCCAGGGCCTGCTCGCGGTGGAGGGCGACTACGGCACCCTCGTCCTCACCGACGCCAGCGCCGAGGTTCTCGGCCGCCGCCGCGAGGTCATGCTGCGCCGCGAACCCGAGCGCCCGATCTCCGCCGCGAAGGCCGCGAAGAGCGCGAAGACCGCCCGCCGCGACGCCACCGCGGCCGCCGACCTCCCCGCCGAGGCGACCCCGGTCTTCGAACATCTCCGCGCGTGGCGCGCCGCCACGGCGAAGGCCCAGTCCGTCCCCGCCTACGTCATCTTCCACGACGCGACGCTGCGCCAGATCGCCGCCGAACGCCCCGGCACCCTGTCCGAGCTGTCGACCGTCAACGGCGTGGGCGAGAACAAGCTGGCCAAGTTCGGCCAGCAGATCCTCGACGCCCTGGCCGAACTCGACCCGTCCCCCGACGCCACCCACGACACCCCCGAACCCCCGGACGACGAGCCGTAACCGGCCCGCTGCCGGGCGCGCAGCGGGGCGGGTCAGCCGGTGACCACCGGGCGGGCGGCGGTTTCGGGCAGGGGCACGGTGATCGAGCCGTCGACGAAGATGCCGTACCACAGGCAGAACGACAGCAGGATCCACAGCTTCCGGGCGTGGTCGGCCTCGCCTCGTTCGTGGTCGTTGAGCAGGGTGTGGGCGTAGTCCAGGTCGATCAGCCCGCCGGCGCCCGACGTGGACAGGACGTGGTGTGCCCACTCGGCCAGGTCCGTGCGCAGCCAGCGGCGGGCCGGGGTCGGGAAGCCCAGTTTCGGGCGGTCCGTGATGAAGTCCGGGACGATGCCCTCCATCGCGCGGCGCAGGGCGTACTTGGTGGTGCGGCCCCGGCCGGGCACCTTCAGATGGGCGGGCAGGCGCGACAGCACGTCGAAGACGCGCCGGTCCAGGAACGGCACGCGCAGCTCCAGGGAGTGGGCCATCGACATGCGGTCGGCCTTGGTGAGGATGTCGCCGGTCAGCCACGTGTTGATGTCGATGTGCTGCATCGTGGCCACCGGGTCGAGGCCGGCCGCCTCGGCGTAGAGGGCCGCGGTCACGTGCGGGTGCCCGACGCCGGCGGCGTCGCCGCGCAGGATGCGGGCCTTCTCGTCGTCGGTGAGGATGCGGGCGTTGCCGAAGTACCGCAGCTCCATCGGCGTCGTCGCGCGCTGCAGATAGCTCTTGCCCCGCAGGCCGTCCGGCAGGTGGCGGGCCAGCGCCCGCAGGCCGCGCTGCAGCGGCTCGCCGAGACGGGCGACCGGGGCCAGCGAGCGGGGCTCGCGGTAGATGGTGTAGCCGCCGGCCAGCTCGTCCGCGCCCTCGCCGGACAGCACGACGGTGACGTGTTCGGACGCGGTGCGGGCCAGGAAGTACAGGGGCACGATCGACGGGTCGGCGACCGGGTCGCCGAGGTGCCAGATGATGCGGGGCAGCGCCTCCATGACCTGCTCGGGGCGCACGATGGTCGGGATGAGCTCGACGCCGAGGTGGCGGGCCGAGCGCTCGGCGATCTCGATCTCGGAGAACGCGGTGGACGTGTCGAAGCCGGCGGTGAAGGCGCGCAGCCGCGGATGGTGCTCGGCGGCCAGCGCGACGATCGCGGTCGAGTCGATGCCGCTGGACAGGAACGCGCCGACCGGCACGTCCGCGCGCATGTGGGCGCGGACGCTGTCGCGCAGCGCGGCGCGCAGCTCGCCCACCACGGCCGCCTCGTTCGCCGCCGGGTCGGGGCGGAAGGTGGGCCGCGCGTAGCGGCGGATCGTCGACACGCCGGCGAACTTGCGGGTGAGCAGGCCGCCGGCGGGCAGCCGGGCCACGTCGCTGTGCAGCGTGTACGGCTCCGGCACGTACTGCATCGTGAGGTACAGCGACAGGGCGGTCCGGTCCAGCTCGGCCTTGGCGTGCTCGAGCAGCGGCGGCTTCTCGCTGGACAGCCACAGCCCCTCGGGGGTCTCGAGGTAGTACAGCGGCTTGATCCCGAAGGGATCGCGCGCGGCGTACACGATCTCGGTCGCGTCGTCCCACAGCGCGAACGCGAACATCCCGCGCAGCCGGTCGAGGGCGGCCTCCCCCCAGTGGTGGAAGGCCGCGGCGAGCACCTCGGAGTCGCCGTCGGTGGCGAAGACGGCGCCGTGGGCGCGGGTCAGCTCCTCGCGCAGCTCCTTGTAGTTGTAGATCTCGCCGTTGAAGACGAGCGTCCAGCGGCCCGCCTCGGGGCCGGCCGGCGGGTACCGCAGTGGCTGCCGGCTGCCCTGCCGATCGATAATCGCGAGGCGCTTGAAGCCGGCCGCGGTGCCGGCCCCGATCCGCTCCAGGGCCATGTCGTCGGGGCCCCGATGGTCCAGCAGCGCGAGCTGCCGTTCCATGGCGCCGAGAAGTTCCGGGGAGATGATGGCGTTTCCGGTGTACATCAGGAAGCCGCACATAGCGTCGTTTCCCTTCGGTCGAACGGCCACGATTCGCCGCGCCATCCAGCCGATCAGAGGCCGCGCACCGGGGCGGACCGTTGTGCGGGCGCCCATCCGATCGCTCGCCCACGCCGGCACCCGGGTGATGTTCCGGCCGCGGCGGTTAGGGGTGGATCGTGCGGGGTAGCCGCGCGCCGCCAAGCGAACCGCCCACAGTCGTCGGGAGACCGGAACATGCGCCGACACCGCCAGCGAGCGAAGCGACAACGCCCACGTACGAAGCTCGCCCGCGTGCTGCTCGGCATGCTGCGGCTGGCGTTGAGCGGGGTGCTGGCGGGCCTGGTGGTCGCGGCCGCGGCGCTGCCGCTGGCGCTCGCCGGCGGCGGGATGGCGAAGGCGGCCGGCGACACATGGGAGAACCTGCCGACCAACCTGGCCACGCCGCGGCCCGCGGAGACGACCTACGTGTACGCCAGCGACGCCAAGACGCTGATCACCACGTTCTACGACGAGAACCGCCGCGACGTGCAGCTGGACCAGGTCGCGAAGACGCTGCAGCAGGCCGTCGTCGCCGCCGAGGACGCCCGCTTCTACGAGCACCGCGGCGTCGACGCGCGGGGCGTGCTGCGCGCGTTCGTCTCCAACAGCCGCGGCGGGGCGCAGCAGGGCGCCTCGACACTGACCATGCAGTACGTCCGCAACGTGCTCAAGAACGACGCGAGCCTCACCCCGCAGCAGCACCTGGAGGCGCTCGCCGACTCCCCGGCGCGCAAGCTGCGCGAGATGCGCTACGCCGGGGCGCTGGAGAAGCGGATGAGCAAGGCCGAGATCCTGCGGCGGTACCTCAACATCGCCTACTTCGGCTCCGGCGCCTACGGCATCTACGCCGCCAGCCAGACGTACTTCGGCAAGGTCCCGGCCGAGCTCACGCTCCCGGAGGCGGCGACGCTGGCCGGCCTGCTGCAGTCCCCGGACGCGGACAACCCGCTCACCGGCGACCGCGAGACGGCCCTGAAGCGGCGCGCGTACACGCTCGAGTCGATGGCGAAGATGCACGTGATCACGCCGGCGGAGGCGACCGCGGCGAAGGGCACGCAGCTGAAGCTAACCGAGCGCCGGCTGCCCAACGACTGCACGTCGGTGGCGCGGGAGCACAACGACTGGGGCTTCTTCTGCGACTACTTCCGCCAGTGGTGGAACAGCCAGCCCGAGTTCGGCGTGACGGCGATGGACCGCGACGAGAAGCTGCGCACCGGCGGCTACACGGTGGTCACCTCGCTGGACCCGAACGTGCAGGCGACCGCGCTCGCCCAGTCGCTGGGCGTCTACGGCTACGGCAGCGCGCGTTCGGTGCCGCTCGCCGTGGTCCAGCCCGGCAGCGGCCGGGTGCTGGCGATGGCTGTCAACCGCCACTTCAGCCTCGTGGCCAACCCGCCGGAGCACCCGCAGTACCCCAACACCGTCAATCAGCTCATCTCGGGCGGCTCCGGCGTGGACGGCTACCAGGCCGGCTCGACGTTCAAGATGTTCACGATGCTCGCCGCGCTGGAGGCCGGCCTGCCGCTGAGCACCCAGTTCAACGCGCCGGCCCGGATCGTGACCAACTGGCCGGGCAGCGCCGCGGCCAGCTGCGGCGGGCACTGGTGCCCGGCCAACGACAGCCCGAGCTGGATGGACGGCCCACGCACGATGTGGAACGGGTTCGGCCGCTCGGTCAACACCTACTTCGTGTGGCTGGAGCAGCGCATCGGCGCGCAGCGCGTGGTGGAGATGGCGCAGCGGCTCGGCATCGTGTTCCGCGGCGACCTGGACATCTCGCTGGCGGCGAAGGCGGAAGGCTGGGGCTCGTTCACCCTCGGTACCGCCCTGACCACCCCGCTGGACCTCGCCAACGCCTACGCGGCCGTCGCCGCCGGCGGGTTGTACTGCCAGCCGCTGCCGGTGCTGTCGATCACGGACCCGGACGGCCGGGCGGTCGACGCCGCCGGTCCGAAGTGCAAGCAGGCGGTCGACCCCGACGTGGCGGCCGCGGCCACCGACGCGGCGCGGTGCCCGGTCGGCAAGGGCTCGTCGTACGGCAGGTGCGACGGCGGCACGGCCGAGGCCGTGTCCGGCATCCTGAGCGGGCGGCCGGTCGCGGGCAAGACGGGAAGCTCGGAGAACAACGCGACCGAGACGTTCGTGGGGTTCACGCCGCAGCTCGCGGCGGCCGGCATCGCGGTGAACGTGGACAACCCGAACGACTACGTCGGCGGCGGGGTCTCCAGCTCGGTCAACGGGGCCGTGGCGCAGACCATGGCGGTGACGCTGCACGGCCAGCCGGTGCAGGCCTTCCCGGCCCCGAGCCGGACACGCGCACTGGGCTGACGGGGCCGATCCGGCGCGCCGCCCGCGGTGGACGGCGCGCCGGATCGGGGAGGGCCGGGATCAGGCCGAGTAGCCGCGCTGGGCGATCCAGTCGGCCATCTTGTCCAGGGACAGCATGTACGAGCCGGCACCCTGGGCGTCGGCCGGATCCGCGATCTTCACGGTCTGGCCGCCGTCGCGGTACCCGACGATCGTCAGGTAGTGCCCGCCGGGGTAGGAGTGGCCGTGCCCGGCGTCGTCCACCGTGGACCCGGCGATGTTGGCGACCACCGCGTACCCGTGGCTGATCGCGTTGAGCACCGATGCCTTGAGCTGGTCGACGTCGGCCTGGGTGGCCGTCTGCCCGGTGATGAAGTGCGACTTGTAGAAGGACGTCCCGGTGTACGAGTTGAGCGCCCGGGTGGTGTCGTCGGCCGAGTTGGTGCCGTTGACGGTGGTGCCGAGGTGCTGCGCGACCTGGGACTGCGACGCGAAGATCCCCCGCGCGGTGAGGGCGATGCGCGTGGCGGCCGGGCCGCAGAAGTAGTAGTTCTCCTGCCAGGCGAACTGGTAGGAGAGCTCCTTCTGCTGCGGGGGTGCGGTGGTGGTGGCCGCCGACGGCGACGGCGGCGCGGTGGTGGTGGCCGCGGCGGTGGTCCCGGCGCCGGCCTGTGCGGCGGCGGTCGGCTTGGCCGCGCCCGCCTTGGGTGTGCTCGCCGCGCCGGGCACCGCCTGGTCGCGCTGCTGCTCGCGGGCGGCCGGGGCGCCGTCGACGGTGACCGTGGATTCGGCGCCGGTCAGGGTCTGGGCGCCGGCGGCGCTGGCCGGTGTCGAGGACTGCTGCAGGGCGGCGACGCCGATGCCGGCCGCGGCGGCCAGGCCCGCCGCGGCGGCCAGGACGCGGATGCGCCGAAGCGGGGAGGTCCGTCCCGAGTGGCGAGGCTTGTAGAGGTACGTCACGGGTACCTCGGTTCGTGGGGCAACACGCGAGCTCCTTCCGGTGCCGCCTACCGGGTTAGCTGACGGGTTCGGACGGGAAGCTCGCCCTTCCGGGGGCCGTGGGGCCCCGCGGATTCACCCCGGGTGGTGCATGGTTCCCCGGCTCGTGCGCGCGCACGACTCAGCGGATCCGCAGCGGGGTCACCCGAGTGGGTGAACGGAGGCCACAGCGGATTCGGAAACCGTAAACACGCCGGTCAGAGGCCGTTTCACCCCCCGCCGATTCGGCCACTGGGCGCGGCGCCGCCGTGACGGGCGACCGGGCGCACACGGCCCTGGCGCCGTTTCTCATCCCCAAAATCACCCTCGCGCGACACCGGTCCTAGTCTCGCCGGATGCTCGCCGGTGATGACGAAAACCCGCAGCTCAGCGACGTGGCCGAACACGGCCGGCGCCATCTGCGGTCTCGCCGCGGCCGTCATGCCGCATACCTCCGCAACCTCGTGCCCGAACCCGAGCGCCTGCTCGCGTCCGGGCCGGTACGCGTGCTCGCCTCCGGGTCCGCACGCGTGCTCGCCTCCGGACCGGCCCGGGCGCTCGCCGCCGGGTCCGCTCGTGTGCTCGCCTCCGGGCCGGCCCGCACGCTCGCCGCCGGGTCCGCTCGCGCGTATGCGGCCGGGCGCACGCGCCTGCTCGCATCCGGTCCCGGGCGCTTCGCCGCGGCCATGCCGGCGGGGGCGCGCCGCACCGCCGTGGCCGCGACGATCGTCGCCGTGGCGGCGTTCGGGCTGGCCCCGGCGCTGACGTCCTCGGACCCTCCGGCCGCATCGGGCGTGAGCCTGAACGCACAGGAGGAGGCCGGCGCGGCCCAGGCCGAGGCGCCGCGCGACGACGAGCGCGCGGGGCGCTCGTCGGGACGCTCGAAGGGCACCGACCCCAAGGCCGGCGACCCGAAGGCTGCCCCGAAGGCCGCTGACCCCAAGGCCACCGGACAGGGGTCCACCGGCAAGAAGGCCACCGGCCAGGGTGGCACGCCACCGGCGGCCGCGCCGTCGCCGACCAGGCTGGCGCCCGTCGGCGGGCTGAGCCAGGCCGAGATGGACAACGCGGTCGCGATCGTCGACGTGGCCAAGCGGGAGAACCTGCCCAAGCGCGCCGTCGTCGTGGCGCTCGCCACCGCCCTGCAGGAGAGCCACCTGCGCAACCTGGCCAACCCCAACCTGCCGCAGTCACTGCACCAGCCGAACGAGGGCGTCGGATACGACTACGACTCGGTCGGACTGTTCCAGCAGCGGCCGAACTGGGGCACGGTCGAGGAGCTGATGAACCCGCACGAGTCGGCCCGCCGGTTCTACGCGGCGCTGCTGGCGATCCCGGGCTGGGGCGACTACGCGGTCACGGTCGCGGCGCAGATGGTGCAGCGCTCGGCCTTCCCGAACGCCTACGCGAAGTGGGAGGGGCTGGCGACGCGGATCGCCGACGCCACCATGTAACGCCGGGCGACTAAAGCCGGGCGACGATCCGGTATCGCACCCGTTGTCACTCGTTTGCCGGCCCGGCCTCGCCCGGGTCGGCACGACGATGCCCCCATGTGCAGACAACGGCAGAGAACATGAGGCGCCCAGGCCGGTCCGTCACCGCGCTGCTCATCCTCGCGGTGACGGCACAGCCGGCGCTGTCCGGGTGCGACCTCTTGTCGCATCGCAAACACACGGCGACGAAGTCCACCGCACCACCGACGGTGCCGGTGGGACTCTCCCTCACGCCGGCGGCGGGCGACGCCGCGGTGCCGATCAGCGCCGAGATCGGCACCAAGGTCAAGGACGGGCGGGTCACCGACGTGTCCCTCCTCGACGCGACCGGTCAGAAGATCTCCGGCGCTTCGCGGGCGGACGGGTCGTCCTGGGTGCCCGACACCGCACTGCGCTACGGCGCCACGTATACGGCGAAGGTGACCGCCATCGGCGCCGACGGCAAGCCGGTGACCAGACAGACGACCTTCACCACGGCGGCGAAGCCGACCGGTCCGTCGATCAACACGGACCTGAACGTCATCAACGGCGGGACCTACGGCGTCGCGATGCCGATCGTCGTGGAGTTCGCCACCGAGGTGCCGCCGGAGAACCGGGCCGCCGTGCAACAGCGGCTGTTCGTGACGAGCGACCCGCCCCAGCCCGGGGTGTGGCACTGGTTCAACGGCAAGCAGGTGATGTACCGGCCGGAGCACTACTGGCAGCCGGGCACGAAGATCACCGCTCGCAAGGCACTCAACGGCGTGCGGATCGGCGACGGCCACGCCGACGAGGACGCCTCCGCGACGATCACGATCGGCCGCAAGCTCACGATCGACATCGACAACGCCACCAAACAGCTGAGCGTGTACCACAACGACGCGCTCGTGAAGACCATGCCCGTCAGCCTGGGCAAGTCGTCCACGCCGAGCTCGAGCGGCACCACCGTGATCATGTCGCGGGAGCCGACGTCGTTGTTCAAGACGCCGGAGTACACCACCACCGTCGAGTACGCCATGCGCCTGACCTGGGGCGGGCAGTACATCCACGCGGCGCCGTGGTCGGTCGGCGACCAGGGCGTGCGCAACGTCTCGCACGGCTGCACCAACGTCTCCACGGGCAACGCGCGGTGGCTGTACGAGTCGGTGCTGGTCGGCGACCCGGTGACCACGCGCAACACCGAGGTGCCGCTGGACGCGGGCGACGGCTGGACGGCGTGGGACATGTCGTGGGCGGACTACACCAAGGCCTAGAGGGCCCGAAGGAGGACACCGATATGGAGGTCATTCGCGTCCCGAGCACCAGCCGGCCGGCGCCGCAACAGCGGTACTCCGGCGTGGCCTGGATCGGCAAGGACGTCACCGCGATGGAACCGTCGCGCCTGGCGACGTTCCATGCCCAGTTCAACCCCGGCGCGCGCACGGCGTGGCATCGCTGCCCGTACGGCCGGGTGCTGCACATCCTGCACGGCGTTGGCCGGGTGCAGCGCCGGGGCGGGCCCGTCCACGAGGTGCGGGCCGGCGACACGGTCGTCGTGGCGGCCGACGAGTGGCACTGGCACGGCGCCAGCCCGAGCACGTTCGTGGCGGTGGTGTCGACCCAGGAGACCGACCCCGACGGCCGTGACACGGAATGGGGGGAGCAGGTGACCGAGTCGGAGTACCTGCGCCCGCCACAGTCCGCGACGATTCGCCTGCCGGACGAGGACCGCGTCCCGCACCGCGAGGCCACCTGGTAGCCGGTTGCGAGCAGTAGGGTCCGTCCGAGGCCCCGCCGCACCCGCGGCGGGGCCTGGCCGCCGGCTCAGACCTTGCGCGATCGCGGGACGTGGCGGCGGTACTCGCTGACCGTCGGATCGCCCTCCAGCCAGAAGCGCCACGGCTTGTCGTGCGCGCCCGTCACGCCGACCCGGGGGCCGACCGCGATCACACCGGGCGGCTCGGTGGGCTCGACGAGGTGCCCGCCGAGCAGGTACGTCCCGTAGAAGGTGCGGTCGATCGCCAGCGCGCTGCACAGCCGGGCGGGGCCGCGGGCCAGCTCGGCGTCGCGGCGCGCGGCCGGCCGGCGCGAGCGCGCCGTGTCGATGCCGCCGACCACCTCCGCGGCCCGCAGCAGCACGGCCGAGGCGGTCCCGTCGATGCCACTGACGACATTGAGGCAGTAGTGCATGCCGTAGGTGAAGTAGACGTACGCGTAGCCGGCTGGCCCGAACATGATGGCGTTGCGCGGGGTACGGCCGCGGTGCGCGTGGGAGGCGGGGTCCTCGCCGGTGCCGGAGTACGCCTCGACCTCCGTGAGCCGCACCGTGACCCCGCCGGCGGTGAGGCGGCAGCCGAGCAGCGCCCGGGCCGCCTCCTCGACCGGACCCCGCAGCCGCTCGAGCAGCGTCACGAGCGGATCAGCGCGATGCGCCGCACCAGGTCGTCGACGGTCGCGCCCAGCGGCGGCAACGGGAAGCCGGGGATGAACTGGCGCATCGTCACCGCGCCGTGCAGCGACGTCCACACGGCGGTGGCGTCGGCGAACGGGTCGGTGCTGCCCGACCGGCCCGCCTTGACGCACTCGGCCAGCGCGTCGACGAGCACCATGAACGAGTCGAGCCGGTGCCGCCACACCTCGGGCAGCTCGCCGATGTCCTTCGGCGACCCGATCGCCGGGCGGTCGGCCCGCTGCCGGCCGAAGAGGACGCGGTACCGCGCGGGGTCGTCCATCCCGAAGTTCGCGTACGCGTGACAGCCGGCCAGCAGCCGCTGGACCGGGTCCTCGACGCTCCCCACGGCGTCGAGGACCAGCAGGCGCAGCCGCTCGAAGGCGATGTCGAGCACGGCCTCGACGATGGCGTCACGGTCGGCGAAGTGGGTGTAGATCGACGGGGCGGAGATGCCCGCCTCCCGGGCCACCGAGCGCAGGGTGAGCGCCTCCTCGTTGCCCTCGCGCTCCAGCAGCCGCTCCGCCGCGGCCACGATCTCGTCGCGCAGCAGGGCGCCCTCGCCGCGCCGGTTGCGGGTGCGGCCACCCTGCGAGGTGGCCGCGCCCGCCGGACCTGTCGGTTCCGCCTTCATGCCTTCATCATGCCGTCTGCAGGGCGGGCCGCGGCTCGGGGACCTCGGCCGCGGGTGCCTCGGCGACGGGCTCACCGGCGGGCCGCCGGGCGGGCCGGACCACCAGGACCGCGAGCGCCATCAGGAAGGCGATCCCGGCCGCGATGAGCGCGCCGCGGTCCATCGCGTCGGTGAAGGCGCGGTCGGCGACCTCGATGACGTGCTGCGCGGCGGGCGCCGGGAGGCTCGCCGCCACCCCGTGCGCGGTGGGCAGGTCGGTGCCGGCGGGGCCGGGCAGGGAGCTGCCGACGGAGGAACGGTAGGCCGAGGAGACCACGGTGCCGAGGACCGCGATGCCCAGCACGCCGCCCAGCTCACGGATCACGCTGTTGAGCGCGCTCGCCATCGAGACGTACCCCGCCGGGACCGAGCCGCTGATCTGCAGGCTGGCCGGGGCCATCATCATGCCCATGCCGAGGCCGATGACCGCGGTGCCGACGGCGATCCGCCAGAACTCGGTGTGCACGCCGGTGGTGGCGAGGGACAGCAGGCCGGCGGTGGCCAGCAGCAGGCCCAGCGCCAGGGTGCCGCGCACGCCGAGGCGGCGGGCGATGATCGGCGACGTGGCCGAGGTCAGCGCCATGGCCACGGCGAACGGCATCGCGCCCAGCCCGGCCACGAGCGGTGTGTAGCCGTGCACCAGCTGCAGGTACTGCGAGAGCTCGAACAGCGTCCCGAAGAGCACGAAGAACACCACGGCGAGGCTCAGCGCGGCGATGACGAAGGTGCGGTTGGCGAAGAGGTCGAGCCGGACCAGCGGGGACCCCGCCCGGGCGGCCAGGCGGCGCTGCCAGAGCACGAACGCGGCCACGAGGACGGCCGACGCGCCGAGCTCGGCGAGGGTCACGGCGTCGGCCCAGCCCCGCGACGGGGCCTGGATGACGGCGTCGACCAGGGCGGCGACGGCGGCGGTGGACAGCAGCGCGCCGAGGATGTCGAGGCGGCCGCCGCGCACGGCCGGGACCGGGGGGACGAGGACCAGCACGGCGACGACGGCGAACGCGACCAGCGGGACGTTGATCCAGAAGGCGCTGCTCCACGAGAAGTGCTCCAGCAGGGCGCCGCCGGTGACGGGGCCGATGAGCACGCCGACGCCGGCCGCGGCGGACCAGGCGCCGAACGCCTTCGGGCGCTCGGCCGGCGGGAAGATCCGGGTGATGATGGCCAGCGTCGCGGGCATGACGAACGCGGCGCCGAGGCCCATCACGGCCCGCCAGGCGATGAGCTCTCCGGGCGTGTCGGACAGCGCGGCGACCGCCGAGCCGCCGCCGAAGATGACCAGGCCGCCCAGCAGGGCGTTGCGGGAGCCGAGCCGGGCGCCGAGGGTGCCGGCCAGGATCAGCGCCGAGGCGAAGACCAGGGTGTACGCGTCGGTGATCCACTGCAGGTCGGAGGTGTCCGCGCGCAGCGCGTGCGCCAGCGACGGCAGTGCGGTGTTGAGCACGGAGTTGTCGAGAGTGACGGCGACGAGCGTCAGGCTGAGCACCGCGAGAGCGGCCCAGCGACGCGGGTACTCGGACATGCACAGGCTCCTTACGGTCGTTTACTAACGACCGTAAGCTTAAACACGTCAACTAACGCTTGTAAACTTAATCCACTCTGTCTCGGTCGTCACACTGTCCAGGACGTCCCGCAGCGGGGAGACGCCGATGCCGGGGCCGGCCGGGACGGCCACATGCCCGTCCTCGAGCTTGAACGGCTCGGTGATGTCCTGCGCGTAGTAGCGGTCCGACGCCGACGTGTCGCCGGGCAGCGTGAAGCCGGGCAGCGCGGCGAGCGCGACGTTCGCGGCGCGGCCGAGACCGGTCTCGAGCATGCCGCCGGCCCAGACCGCGATGCCGTTGGCGGCGCACACGTCGTGGACGCGCCGCGCCTCCAGGTAGCCGCCGACCCGGCCGGGCTTGATGTTGACGATCCGGCACGCGCCGAGGGCGATCGCGTCGGCGGCGGCCCGCGCGCTGACGATCGACTCGTCGAGGCAGATCGGGGTGCGGATCATGGAGGCCAGCCGGGCGTGGCCGCGCACGTCGTCCTCGGGCAGCGGCTGCTCGATGAGCAGCAGGCCGAACGGATCGAGGCGGGCGAGGTGGGCGGCGTCGGTCAGGGTGTACGCCGCGTTGGCGTCGACCTGCAGCAGCACCTCGTCGCCGAAGCGCTCGCGGACGGCGCGGACCGGCTCGACGTCCCAGCCGGGCTCGATCTTGAGCTTGATCCGCAGGTATCCGGCCGCCAGGTAGCCCTCGACGGCATCGAGCAGCAGCGGGATCGAGTCCATGATCCCGACGGAGACGCCGGCGGGCACCCGGTCCCGCACCGCGCCCAGGAACGCCCCGAGCGGCATGCCCGCGGCGCGCAGGTGCGCGTCGAGGACGGCGGTCTGCACCGCGGCCTTCGCCATCGGGTGCCCCTTGAGCGGCTCGAAGAGCGGCTCGAGCGCGTAGACCCCGGCCGGGCTCGAGCCGTTGCAACGCCGCAGGATCGGCACGATGTACCGCTTGATGAACGCCTGGGCCCCGTCGACGTACTCGGCGGAGTACAGCGGCGCGCTCAGCGCCACGCATTCGCCCCAGCCCTCGGCCTCGGCCGTGACGGCCCGCACGAGCAGCACGTCGCGGGCGTGCTCGGTGCCGAAGGACGTGCGAAACGGCGCGACCAGCGGCATCGCCACCCGGCGCAGCTCGATCCCCTCCAGGCGCAGGCCGCCGCTTCGCCGATCCCCGCCCCGTCGCGAGGCGTTCACCGGTCACGCACCAGCAGGTAGCGGCCGTCGGGAGCCATGCCGGCGAGGCGGTGGCCGGCGGCGAGGCGGCCCATGAGCGCGTCCCGCACGGCGTGCCGCCAGCGCAGCGCCGCGCCCGGGTCGCGCCGGCGCAGCTCCTCGACATCGGGCGGGACCGCCACCGTGAGTACCGCCGCCGCGTCCTCCGGATCGTGCACGAGCGGCTCGTCGCCGGCCCCGGCCGCCACGGAGCGGGAGACCAGCGGCACCGCGCCGGTGAGGTCGAGGCCGGCCGCGACACCCCGGGCCGCGTCCGCCACGCCCGGGTCGTCCAGCCGCCACACGACCAGGATCCGGTCGGACAGGTCGCCGCTGTTGATGCCGTCGGTCATCGGCCCGTAGAACTCGGGCAGGTACTCGACCGCGTCGACGCGCAGCTTGCGCAGGTTGAAGTACGCGTTGCGCTGGATGAGCGGGTCGTACGTCCAGTGCACCTCGGCCACGCCCCGGGCGAGGGTCCAGGCGCGCTGGTGCAGCTTGAGGGCGAAGCCGACGCCGAGTCCGTGCCCGTCGCGCTCGACGCCGGCGAGGTGCGAGTGCAGGTGCGGCCCGCCGTGCCCGTCGTGCGGGGCGAGGCCGAAGAACCCCACCGCGGCGCCGACGAGCACCCCGCCGCGGTAGGCGCCCGCGACGTAGTTGCCGGAATGGGCGTACGTGCGCAGCATCGACGGCGCCGCGATCTCGCTGGGGTGCTCCGCCCGCCACACGCGCTGCAGCAGCGCGGAGCAGTCGTCCAGCTCCGCGATCGTGGACAGCTCGACCACCTTGACCCCGATGCCGTCCGCGGCCACCGCCGCGCAGGCCCAAGCGTCGGCGACCAGGTCCATCACTCCGCCCGCCCGATCGTCGCGGCGAGCGTGCCGACCAGGGCCGCCCGCTCCGGCAGGCTGGACAATTCGATCCACTCCCCCTCCGCGTGCGCGTTGCCGCCGATCGCGCCGAGCCCGTCGAGGGTCCGCACGCCGATGCCGGCGGTGATATTGCCGTCCGAGCCGCCGCCGACCGCCTCCCCGGTCACCGGGCGCCCGCCGAACCGCTCGGCCAGCCGCTGCGCCAGCGCGAACAGCTCGGCCGAGGCCGTCTCCGGCATCGCCGGGCGGGCCGGGCCGAGCTCGACCTCCACCGCGGCGCCGGGCAGCACCGGCGCCAGCGCGCGCAGGGCCTCGTCGACCCGGCGCAGCTCGAGCGGGTCGAACGAGCGCACGTCGACGCTGACCCGCGCGGCGGCCGGCACGGTGTTGGCGGTGGTGCCGGCCACGGCATCGGTGGGCGTGACGCTGGTGCCCCGCCCGGCGTCGCCGAGTGCGGCGATGCGCAGCACCTGGTGGGCGAGCTCCACGCCGGCGTTGATGCCGCGGTGCGGCGCGTTGCCCGCGTGCGAGGCGCGTCCGGTGACCCGCACCGAGTAGTGCGCGATGCCCTTGCGGGCGACCTTCAGCCGCCCGCCGGCGCTGCCCTCCAGCACCAGCGCGCCGGCCGCGCCCCGGGCGGTGTCCTCGATGAGCGCGGCCGAGGTCGGCGAGCCGATCTCCTCGTCGGCGTTGACCAGCACCGCGACGCCGTCGAGGTCGTCCAGCGCGGCCAGCGCCCCGAGCGCGTGGAACAGCACGACCAGGCCGCCCTTCATATCCACCACGCCCGGGCCGGTGGCGCGGTCGCCGTCGACGGAGAACGGCCAGCGGGCCAGGGTGCCGCGCGGCCAGACGGTGTCGTAGTGCCCGATGAGCACGACCCTCGGTGGCCCGGCGCCGAAGCGCCAGCGCAGGTGCGGCCGGTCACCGACGACGATCCGCTCCGGCGACTGGCCGGTGCGGCGCACGCCGAGGGCGGTCACGACGTCGGCGCACCGGGCAAGGGCATCGGGGTCGGACGACGGGGACTCCACGCCGACCAGGTCGGCGAGATCGTCCAGCATCTGCGGGGCCGCGGCCGGCAGCCCGGCCCATACCGTGTCCAGCGCCGTCATCCCCTCACGGTAGCCGCCGGCCCCGCCGAACCGGCGGGTAGCTTGGCGCGCCGCGGAGGTTGAAAGCGGTGGCTACGTTGAACGCATGGCGCAGCAGGCGAAGTACGACCGGCGGGATCAGTACGAACAGATCGTCTCGGGGCTGTTGGCGGGCGAGAACATCATCGCCGTCTACGACGCCGTCGGCGTCGGCACCGGGTTCATCGGCCTCACCGACCGCCGTGTGATCCTGCAGGACCGCTCCTTCGTCGGCAAGCGGGTCGCGATCACCTCGATCCCCTACGGCAAGGTCACCGCCGTGTCGGTGGTCAGCAACAAGTCGTGGGCGGGCAGCTTCTTCAGCAGCGGCACCGTGGCCGTGCATGTCGGCACGCACACCTACGAGGTCGACGTGCGCGGAGTCGAGAAGACCCAGCACATCCACAACGTGATCCTGCACTACGCCGGCCGGTAGGGCCGTCCACGAACATCTCCGCGCGGAAGATCACTCGTGAACCGGTACCGCCGCGATACGTAGCGACATCACGGGCAGCACGCGCGGGTCGACGCTCCACTCGGCCGCGGTGCGGAAGACGTCGTTCTCGTCGACGAGCGCCTCCTCGTCGGACACGAACACATCCGCGCCGCGGGCCCGCGCCCAGCGGTGCATGACGAGGCTGCGGTCGGTGGCGAAATACTGCGCCTCGGCCCCGGTCCGCATCGACAGCGCGGCGATGCCGTTCCACCGGAACAGCCACTTCCCCGCGACCAGGGTCCACTTGTCCACGGTCGCGACGACCACCCGGTCGTCGGTGAAGTGCGCCAGGTCGAGCCCCGTGCGCGGCTCCACGTCGCCCAGGTCGCGCAGCCCGAGCGCCTCCATCACCGGATCCGGCTCGGCCCGCACGGCCAGCCACGCCATCTTGGGCCCGAACCCCACGCTCACCATGCCTCGAAGATAGCCCTTGACACCGCCGGTTCATCGGTTGCATGGTTAGTTACATGAGTAACGAACCAAACAACCAGGACGAGTGATGGACGACGGGCGGCCGATCTTCCTGCAGATCGCGGAGCAGATCGAAAACTCGGTCATCGACGGGAGCCTGCCGGAGGAGACCCAGGTGCCGTCGACGAACGAGCTCGCCGCCTTCCACCGGATCAATCCCGCCACCGCCGCGAAGGGCGTCAACCAGCTCGTCGACGACGGGATCCTCTACAAGAAGCGAGGCATCGGCATGTTCGTCTCCCCCGGCGCGCAGGCCAAGCTCCGGCAGCGCCGGCGCGACCAGTTCGCGAAGCAGTATCTCCAGCCGCTGCTCGCCGAGGCGGCGAAGCTCGGCATCCAACCCTCCGAGCTGAAGTCGATGATCGAACACTACGAGGAGCACAGATGAGCGGCACGCAGCGAAGCGAAGGTGCCGGAACGGGCGCGATCGTGAGCGCGCGCGGCGTGACGAAGCGATTCGGGGGCGTCACCGCCCTCGACGGCGTGACGTTCGACCTGCGGCGCAACGGCATCTACGGCCTGCTCGGGCGCAACGGCGCCGGCAAGACCACCCTCATGCAGGTGCTGACCGGCCAGCAGATCGCCTCGGCCGGCACGGTGGAGACGTTCGGCGGCCACCCGTACGAGAACGAGCAGGTGCTGCGGCAGGTCTCCTTCATCAAGGAGAGCCAGCGGTATCCGGATGCCTTCCGCGTCCGCGACGCGCTGTTGGCCGCCCGCCTGCTGTTCCCGAACTGGGACGAGGCGTTCGCCCGCGAGCTCGTCCACGACTTCGGGCTGCCCGTGAAGCGAGACGTCAAGAAGCTGTCGCGGGGCATGCTGTCCGCGCTCGGCGTGACCCTCGGCCTCGCCGCGCGCGCCCCGCTCACGTTCTTCGACGAGCCGTATCTCGGCCTGGACGCCGTCGCCCGCCAGCTCTTCTACGACCGGCTGCTGGCCGACTACGCCGAGTTCCCGCGCACCGTGGTGCTGTCCACCCACCTCATCGACGAGGTCAGCGACCTGATCGAGCACGTGCTGCTCATCGAGCGCGGCCGGCTCGTGCTCGACGAGAGCGCCGATACGCTGCGCGGCCAGGTGGTCACGCTCGTCGGCCCGGCGAACGCGGTCGACGCCCTCACCGTCAACGTCGACGAGCTGCACCGCGAGCGCCTCGGCCCGCTGACTCGCGCCACGATCCGCGGCCGCGTCGAGCTGGGCGAGGCCCGCGCCGCCGGGGTCGAGCTGCAGCCGGTGACCCTGCAGCAACTGGTCGTCCGCATCACCACCGCAGACCTGAAGGGGCTGTCATGAACCGCATCGTCGCGATCGCCCGGCTGCAGGCCCTCGGCCGCCACGGCGCGCTCGTCTGGCCGATCACGATCCTGGCGATCGCCTTCGCCGTCAACCTGGTGGTGTTCGCCTCCATCTCCGACACCACCACCGACGACCCGGTCACCGCCGCGCTGGCGAGCATCTACATCACGGCGCTGGCCTTCGGCGCCATGGCGGTGTCGCAGCACTTCCCCTTCGCGCTGGGCATGAGCGTCACGCGCCGCGAGTTCTCGGCGGGCCTGGGCCTCTTCGTGCTCGTGCAGGCCATCGCCTACTCGGCGCTGCTCGTCGTGCTGCAGTCGATCGAGGACTACACGAACGGCTGGGGCCTGCGGCTGCGCTTCTTCGGCCTGGGCTTCATCAACCACTACGCCCCGCCGGTGCAGTTCCTGATGTACGCCGTCCCGATGCTGCTCATGACCCTGGTCGGCGTCGCGGCGGGCGTCGTGTACATCCGCTGGCGCGTCAACGGCGTCCTCACCGCGACGGCCGCGCTGCTGCTGCTCCTGGGCGCGACGGCGGCCCTGCTCGGCGTCTTCGACCGCTGGCCGGCGGTGGGCCACTGGCTGACCCACACGAGCCCGGTCGCCCTCTTCGCCGGCTGGCCCCTGCTTCTGGTGGCGGCCCTCGGTGCCGGCTCCTGGCTGGCGCTGCGCCGCGCGACCGCCTGACCGACTCCACCGCGCACCAGCCGTGCACCACACGAAAAGTCCGGCGCCTTCGACACCGGACTTTTCGGACTTATCATCATTTCCCGGGGCGCCGAGCGTTCGGCGTCATCTGCCGGCATGCCGGCGCCCCCGCGAGCTCAATCGCGCGGGATCACCTGCTCCGCCGACCAGTCGCGCCAGCGGTCGAGCTTGTCGGCGGCCGTGGCGAGCTGGTCGGCGACCGGGCCGGGACCGGTCGAGCCGGGGGTGGTACGCGCCGCGAGCGCGCCCGGGACGGAGAACACCTCGCGGACCGCGGGGGTCAGGTGCGGGCTCACAGCGGCGAGGTCCTCGTCGGTCACCTCGTCCAGGCCGATGTCGCGGGCGGCGCAGATGACCACGAGCTTGCCGGTGATCTCGTGCGCCTCCCGGAACGCGACGCCCTGCCGGACCAGCCACTCGGCGACCTCGGTCGCGAGCGTGTACCCGACCGGCGCCTGCGCGGCGAGCCGATCGACCCGCACGGTCATCGTGGAGATCATCCCGGCCAGCGCGGGCAGGACGAGCTCGAGCGTGTCGACGGCGTCGAAGACCGGCTCCTTGTCCTCCTGCAGGTCCCGGTCGTAGGCCAGCGCGAGGCCCTTGAGCATCGTGAGCACCCCGGTGAGGTGACCGACGAGCCGGCCGGACTTGCCACGGGCGAGCTCGGCGATGTCCGGGTTCTTCTTCTGCGGCATGATCGACGAGCCGGTGGCGAAGGCGTCGTCGAGCTGCACCCAGCCGAAGGCGGGCGTGGTCCACAGCACCACCTCCTCGCCGAGCCGGGACAGGTGCACGCCGGTGAGCGCGGCCACGAACAGGAACTCGGCGACGAAGTCCCGGTCGGCGACGGCGTCGATCGAGTTGGGCGCGGCGGCGGCGAACCCGAGCTCCTTGGCGACCTGGGTCGGGTCCAGCGGCAGCGACGAGCCGGCGAGCGCCCCGGCGCCGAGCGGGCTCACCGCGGCGCGGGCGTCCCAGTCGCGCAGCCGGTCCAGGTCACGCAGCAGCGCCTGGACGTGCGCGAGCAGCTGGTGGCCGAACGCGATCGGCTGGGCCGGCTGCAGGTGGGTGAAGCCGGGCGCCGGCGTGTCGACGTGCCGGGCGGCCTGCTCCATGAGGGCGTCGGCGAGCTCGACGATGCGCGACGCGACGCCGCGGGCGTGGTCGCGCAGGTAGAGCCGCAGGTCGGTGGCGACCTGGTCGTTGCGGGACCGGCCGGCGCGCAGCTTCCCGCCGAGCGCGCCGAGCCGCTCGAGCAGGCCGCGCTCCAGCGCGGTGTGCACGTCCTCGTCGTCGACGGTCGGGCGGAAGTCACCGGCGGCGCAGGCGGACTCGAGGTCGTCGAGGGCGGCGAGCATCCGGCCGAGCTCATCGGCGTCCAGCAGCCCGGCGCGGGCCAGGACCCGGGCGTGGGCACGGGAGCCGGCGATGTCGTACGGGGCGAGCCGCCAGTCGAACTGCACGCTCACGGACAGCCGGGCGAGCGCCTCGGCGGGGCCGCCGGCGAAGCGGCCGCCCCACAGGCGGGTCGGGGTCTCAGAAGCCACGGGACGATCCTTCCACAACACGTAATACAAGATCGCCGCGGCACAGGGCCGCGGCGGGACGGACAGGACGGGACCGCGGGAATCCGCGGCGTTCAGGCGCTGTCGTCGCCGGGCTGGCTCCACGCGGTCAGCTTGGAGGCCAGCAGCTCCCCGGCCGACGGCGGCCGGGACGGATCCGGTGCCTCCCGGGCGACGACCAGGATCGTGTCGTCCCCGGCGATCGTGCCGACGATGTCGGGCAGCCCGGTCCGGTCGATCGCGCTGGCCAGGAACTGCGCCGCACCCGGCGGGGTGCGCAGCACGACCAGGTTGCCCGAGTAGTCCACGCCCGTGAGCAGCTCGCGCAGCAGCCGGATGAGCCGCGTCGGCGCCTGCTCCGCGGGGCGCAGCGCCCGCTCGCCGTCCTCCGGGATGAGGTACGCCCCGCGCACCTTCACCGCCCGCAGCTCCTCCAGGTCCCGCGACAGCGTCGCCTGCGTGACCTGGATGCCGTCGCCGGCCAGCAGCTCCGCGAGCTCGGTCTGCGAGTGCACCGCCGCGCCGCGGATCAGCGCCGAGATCCGATCCAGCCGCGCCGCCTTCGTCGTCGGCGCGCTCATGCCGCGCACCCGCTCATCGTCGCTCTCGGCCTTCCAGAAGGAACGCCAGCAGCGCCTTCTGGGCGTGCAGGCGGTTCTCCGCCTCGTCCCAGATCGCGGCCTGCGGCCCGTCCATGACCTCGTCGGTGATCTCGTCGCCGCGGTGGGCGGGCAGGCAGTGCAGCACGATCGCACCCGGCTTGGCGCTCAGGAGCAAAGAGGCGTTGATCTGGTATGGCACGAAGGGCGTCCGCCGATCCAGCCCGTCGTTCTCCTGTCCCATCGACGTCCACGTGTCGGTGACGAGCACATCGGCGCCCTTGACCGCCTCGACCGGGTCGCCGATCACCTCGACCACGCCCCGCTCCCGCGCCGCGGCGAGCACCGCCGGATCGGGGTCGAACCCGGCCGGCCCGGACAGCCGCACCCGCATCCCGGCGATCGCGCCCGCGAGGGCGTAGGAGTGCGCCATGTTGTTGGCGGTGTCGCCGAGGTACGCGATGGTCCGCCCCTGCGTCCCGCCGAGCCGCTCCCGCACGGTCTGCAGGTCGGCGAGTAGCTGGCACGGGTGGAACCCGTCGGTGAGGGCGTTGACGACCGGCACCGTCGCGCCGGCGGCGAGCTGCGCCACCCGCTCGTCGGAGGTGGACCGGATCACGATCGCGTCGACGTAGCGCGAGAGCACCTTCGCCGCGTCGGCGACGGTCTCGCCCCGGCCGAAGTGCGTGGTGAGCGCGTCGATGATGATCGGCGTGCCGCCGAGCTGGGTGATGCCGACCTCGAACGAGACGCGGGTGCGCAGCGACGACTTCTCGAAGATGACCGCGACGGACCTGCCCTCGAGGGGCCGGAACCCGGTCCGGTCGGCCTTCATCGCCGTCGCGAGCTCGAGCACCCGCAGCTGCTCCGCGGCCGTCATGTCGTCGTCGCGCAAAAAGTGTCGCAGTGTCATGCCGGAACCTCCGCTTCGCTCCGGCTGCGGCATGACTGGCACCTGAGCCCCATGATGACCAGCCCCTCCGCTTCGCTCCAGACTGGTCATGCCGGCTGCACCGCCGTGAGCGCCGGGCCGAGCGCGGCGACGAACGCGTCGGCCTGCTCGTCGGTGAGGATCAGCGGCGGGGCGATGCGCAGCACGTCCGGCTGCGCCGCCTGGGCCAGGAAGCCCTTGTCGCGCAGCACCGCGGCGAGCGCGCCGGCGGCCGGGCCGCGCAGCGCGACGCCGAGCAGCAGCCCGGCCCCGCGCACGCCGGTCACGAGCGGGTGGCCGAGCGCCTCGACGCCGCGGCGGATCCGCTCGCCGAGCCGCTTGGCGGCGTCGAGCAGGTGCTCCGACTCGATGGTGTCCAGCACGGCGAGGGCCGCGGCGCAGCAGACCGGGTTGCCGCCGAACGTCGAGGCGTGCGTGCCCGGGCCGAGCAGCGTCGCCGCGTCGTCGAACGCGATCATCGCGCCGAGCGGCAGGCCGCCGCCGAGACCCTTGGCGAGCGTGACGACGTCGGGGCGCACCCCCTCGGCCTGGTGGGCGAACCAGTACCCGGTGCGCCCGACGCCGGTCTGCACCTCGTCGAGGGCGAGCAGGGCACCGTGTCGCGCGGTGATCTCCCGGGCCGCGGTCAGGTAACCGGCCGGCGGTACCACCACCCCCGACTCGCCCTGGATCGGCTCCAGCAGCACCATCGCGGTCGCGTCGTCCACGGCGGCGGCGAGGGCCTCCACGTCGCCGTACGGCACGTGTACGACCTCGCCCGGCAGCGGCAGGAACGGCTGCTGCTTGGCCGGCTGCCCGGTCAGCGCCAGCGCGCCCATGGTGCGGCCGTGGAACGCGGCCTCCGCCGCGACGATCTTCGTGCGGCCGGTGCGCCGGGACAGCTTGAACGCCGCCTCGTTCGCCTCCGCGCCGGAGTTGGCGAAGAACACCGCGCCCGGCCGGCCCGCGAGGGTCAGCAGCCGCTCGGCGAGGGCCACCACCGGCGGCGAGGCGAACAGGTTGGACACGTGGCCGAGCGTGGAGATCTGCGCGGTGACGGCGGCGACGACCGCCGGGTGGCCGTGGCCGAGCAGGTTGACGGCGATACCGCCGAGGAAGTCCACGTAGGAGCGCCCGGACTCGTCGACGACGACCGCGCCGCTGCCGCTGACCAGCCCCAGCGACGGCGGGCCGTAGGTGTTCATCACCGACGCCTCGAAGCGAGAGGTCAGAGAGCCCGTCATTGCGCCACCACCATTGTCCCGAACCCCTCCGACGTGAAAACTTCCAGCAACAGCGAGTGCGGCACCCGCCCGTCGACGACGTGCGCGGCCGGCACCCCGCCCTTGACCGCCCGCAGGCAGGCCTCCATCTTCGGCACCATCCCGGACTCGAGCCCCGGCAGGAGCTCGGCGAGCTCGTCGGTGGTCAGCTGCGAGATCAGCGAGGACGGGTCCGGGTAGTCGCGGTACAACCCCTCGACGTCGGTGAGCACGACGAGCTTGCGCGCCTGCAGCGCCACGGCCAGGGCTCCGGCCGCGGTGTCGGCGTTGAGGTTGTGCAGCACGCCGTCGGCGTCGGGCGCGACCGTCGACACGACCGGGATCCGCCCGGCCGCGATGAGGTCCGCGACCGCGGAGACGTTGACCCGCTCGACGTCGCCGACCTGGCCGATGTCGACCGGTGCGCCGTCGACGATGGCGGGCCGGCGCACCGCGGTGAACAGGCCGGCGTCCTCCCCCGACATGCCGACCGCGTGCGGGCCGTGCTCGTTGATGAGCCCGACGAGCTCGCGGCCGACCTGCCCGACGAGGACCATCCGCACCACGTCGGCCGTCTCCGGGGTGGTGACCCGCAGGCCGCCCTTGAACTCGCTGGCGATCCCGAGGCGCTTGAGCATCGCCGAGATCTGCGGCCCGCCACCGTGCACGACGACTGGCTTGATCCCGACGTGGCGCAGGAACACCATGTCGGCCGCGAACGCGCGCTTGAGCTCGTTGTCGACCATCGCGTTGCCGCCGTACTTGACGACGACCGTCGAGCCGGAGAACCGCTCCAGCCACGGCAGCGCCTCGATGAGCGTGTTGGCCTTGCCAAGTGCGATCCCCAGGTCACGCCCGTTCACGCGAACCTCCGCTCCGCTCCGGACCGTTCACGAGCTGTACGCCGAGTTCTCGTGCACGTACCCCATCGAGAGGTCGTTCGTCCAGATCGTCGCGCGCTCGTCGCCGGCGTGCAGGTCCACGGTCACGGTCACCGCCCGGCCGCTGAGGTCCACCTTCGAGCGCTCCTCGCCGGCGGCGCCGCCCTTGCAGATCCACACCCCGTTGATGGCCACGTCGACCTCGTCCGGCTCGAACGCGGCCGCGGTCGTGCCGATCGCCGCCAGGATGCGCCCCCAGTTGGGGTCGTTGCCGAAGAACGCGGTCTTCACCAGGTTGTTGCGGGCGATCGAGCGGCCCACCTCGACCGCGTCGGGCGTCGAGGCCGCGCCGGTCACCTCGATCGCGATCTCCTTCGTGGCGCCCTCGGCGTCGGCGATGAGCTGCCGGGCCAGGTCGGCGCAGACGGCGGTGACCGCCTCGGCCAGCTCCTGCGCCGTCGGCTCGATCCGCGAGGCGCCGCTGGCCATGATCAGGACGGTGTCGTTGGTCGACATGCAGCCGTCGGAGTCGACCCGGTCGAAGGTGACCGAGGTCGCCTCGCGCAGCACGGTGTCCAGCGTGGACGCGTCGGCGACGGCGTCGGTGGTGAGCACCACGAGCATGGTCGCCAGGCCCGGCGCGAGCATCCCGGCGCCCTTGGCCATGCCGCCGACGGTGAAGCCCTGGCCGGCGTGGACGGCGGTCTTCGGCACGGTGTCGGTGGTCATGATGGCCTCCGCCGCCTCCGGCCCGCCGTCGCGGGCGAGCGCGCGGCCGGCCGCGTCGACGCCGGACAGGAGCTTCGGCAGCGGCAGGCGCTCACCGATCAGCCCCGTCGAGCAGACCACGACGTCGCCGGCCCCGACCGGGAACCGCGACGCCCGCCTGGACAGCACGGCCGCGGTGTGCTCGGCGGTGGCGTGGGTGTCCTGGAAGCCGGCCGGCCCGGTGCACGCGTTGGCGCCGCCGGAGTTGAGGATGACGGCGCGCGCGATGCCGGCCCGCAACACCTGCTGGCTCCACAGCACCGGCGCCGCCTTGATGCGGTTGCTCGTGAACACGGCCGCGGCGGTGAAGTCGGGCCCGTCGTTGACCACGAGCGCCACGTCGAGCGCCCCGGCCGCGGCCTTGATCCCGGCCGCGACCCCCGCCGCCCGAAAGCCCTTCGGTGCCGTCACGCTCATGCCGTCACCTCCGCTTCGCTCCGGACCGCTCATGGTGCGATCCCGTCCACGCTCAGGCCCGTGGTCTCCGGCAGGCCCAGCATGATGTTCGCGTTCTGCACGGCCTGGCCGGCCGCGCCCTTGACCAGGTTGTCGATGGCGGAGACGACGACGATCCGCCCGCTGTCGATGTCGATGGTCGCCTGCAGGTGCACCGCGTTGGAGCCGAACGTCGCGCCCGTCTGCGGCCACTGTCCCTCCGGCAGCACGTGCACGAACGGCTCGGCGTCGTACGCCGCGCCCAGCACCGCCCGCGGGTCGGCGTGCCCCAGCGGCTTCGCCGTGACCGTCGCCAGGATGCCCCGCGGCATCGGCGCCAGCGCCGGCGTCATGGACAGCGTCCGCGCGCCGCTGGCCTGCTTGATCTCGGCGACGTGCTGGTGCGCGCCGACCTTGTACGGCGACATCGACCCCATCACCTCGGAGGCGAGCAGGTGTTGCTTCGCCGACCGGCCCGCGCCCGAGGTGCCGGAGGAGGCGACCACCACCACGTCGTCGGGGTCGGCGACACCCGCCGCGATCAGCGGGGCCAGCGCCAGGATCGTCGCGACCGCGTAGCAGCCGGTGTTGGCGACCCGGGTCGACGCCCTGATCAGGTCCCGCTGGCCGGGCAACTCCGGCAGCCCGTACGTCCAGGTGCCGGCGTGCGGCCCCGGGTAGTACCGCTGCCAGTCCCCGGGGTCCTTGAGCCGGAAGTCGGCGCCGATGTCGACGATGCGCACGGACTCCGGCAACCGCGCCGCGACGGCCGCGGACTCGCCGTGCGGCAGCGCCAGGAACACCAGGTCGGCATCGGCGAGCACGGCCGGCTCGGTCTTGGCGAGCACGACGTCGCGGAAGGATCGCACGTGCGGGTGCACGCTCCCGATCGTCGATCCGGCCTGCGCGAACCCGGTGGCCACGGCAAGCTCGAGATTCGGGTGGCCGGCGATGAGCCGCAACAGCTCACCGCCGGCGTACCCGGACGCTCCCGCGACGGCGACACGTATTCCCATGCGCTCGACTGTATCGCTATGCAACCCCCCGTTTCAAGGAGGTTGCGTCACCCCTCACTCTTCCAACCTTCCTAGGAGGCTAGCTCGGATGGGTCGCCAGCGACGAGAGCAGAAACCGGCGGGAGCCGGTGTCCTACTCGGGGTCCAGGAACCGGGCCAGCTGTGAACGGTTGCGGACGTTCAGGCGACGGTACAGCCGGGTCAGATTCGCCTCGACGGCCTTGATGGACAGGAACAGCGCCCGGGCGATCTCGCGGTTGGTGGCGCCGGCCCGCACGAGCTCGACGATGCGCCGCTCGGTCTCCGACAGGCCCGCGCCCCGGCCGCCGTCGAGGCGGGACAGGTCGGCCGCGGCGACCTCGCGCCACGGGTGCGCGTCGGCCATGCCGTAGCGGCGGACCGCCTCGGACAGGGCCGCGCGGGCGGCGCCCCGGCGGTGGGCGCGCCGTTCCAGGCCGCCGAGCGTGTAGTAGGCGCGGGCCATCTCGAGCGGGTACGGGTGGTCCGGCCACTCCTCGATCGCCCGGTGCAGCGCCTCCGCGCCCTCGCGCGCCTCGCCGGTCGCGGCGGTGAGCACGGCGCGGGCCCGGGCCAGCCCGAGCAGCACCACCCGCCGGTCGAGATGCCGGGCACGCTGCTCGACCTCCTCGAGGACCTCGGCGGCCTCGGCGCGGGCGCCGGCCCCGACGAGGGCCTCGACGAAGTCGGCGTGCCAGGGCAGCACGCCCGGGTCGAGCCGGCCGAGGCGCTGATCGAGGTTGTAGGCCTCGCGCATCGCGTCGGCGGCGGCGATCGGGTCGCCGCGCAGGACGTGAACCAGGCCGCTGGTCGCGTACGCCAGCTTGATCCAGTCCTCGTCGCCGGCGGCGAGGCAGGCGGCGACGCCGCGCTCGGCGTGCTCGGCCGCGGCCGTGGCCGTTCCGCCCGCGTACTCCACGAGCGCCGCCACCAGGTATCCGGGGCCGGGGGTGGTCTCGACGTCGACGTAGAGGCGCACGCAGTCGCGGCCGGCGGCGAGGGCGTCGGCGCAGCGGCCGGAGCGCCAGTAGACGCCGGCCACGGAGACCAGCACCGCGGCGAGGTCGCGCACGGTCCCGGACCGCTCGACCGCGATCCGCAGCGCCTCGATGCGCCGCACCGCCTCGGCGGTCTCGCCCTTGAACAGCCGGCTCATCGCGGCGACCTGCCGGGCGGCGACGGTGGCCGGGGTGAGCGACAGGCCGCGGGCGAGCTTGCCGGCGCGCTCCAGGTATTCGTCGCCCTCGGTGCCGAGCAGGATGTTGCCCCGCCAGCTGAGCACCTCGACGAGCCGCTCCATGTCGCCGCACAGCTCGGCGGCCTCCTCGGCCCGCTTGAGCTCGGCGAGGGCCGCCTCGCTGTCGCCGTCCCAGTACGCCTTGACCGCCTTGTACAGCCGGACGTGGGCGAGCAGGTCCGGGGTGTCGGCCGCCTCGACGAACGCCGCGTCGAGCAGCGGGCCGGAGTTGGAGTGGTCCTCTCCGGACATCTCCACCAGCAGCAGCCGCGCCCCGACCCGGGTGCGCCGGTCGGCGGCGTCGCGCAGGGCGGCCGCGGCGTGGCGGCGGGCGTCCACCGGCGAGCCGGCCGAGTACGCGTACTGGGCGGCGCTCAACCGGCGTACCGCGGCCACTCCCGGCGTGTCGCGCGGGGTGCGCTCCGCCGCGAGCGCGGCCAGGTCGGCGGCCATGGCCGGCGCGCCGCGCAGTCGGGCGGCGGACGCGGCGCCGGCGAGGCACTCGGCGAGGGCCTCGTCGGGCTCGGGCCGGGCGGCGGCGAGGTGCCGGGCCCGATCGACGGGGTCGGTGACCGTCTCGGCGAGCCGCTCGTGGGTCTCGCGGCGGGCCGGGGCGGTGGCGTCGGCGTAGACCATCTCGCGCAGCAGCGGATGGGAGAACCGGATCGCGCCGTCGGGCTCGACGTGCAGTACACCCGCGGCTATGGCGGCCTCGACCAGCCCCTCGGCGAGCCCGCACGCGGCCAGCAGGGTCAGGCTGGGGCGGGCCGCCGCGGCGACGACCAGCAGCGCCGGCCGGTCGGCGGCGGGCAGCGTGGCCAGGCGGGCGGCGAGCAGCTCGCGCAGGCGCTCGGGGACGGGCAGCGGGTCGGTGACCGGGAACGAGCTGTTGCCGATGGCCCGCCCGAGCTCGACCGCGTACAGCGGGTTACCCGCGCTGGCCTCGTAGATGCGCCGCACGTGCGCCCGGCCGGCCTCGGCGCCGAAGCGGGCCCGCAGCAGGTCGGCCACGTCGCTCTGGGGCAGCGGCGGCACCGGCAGGGTGACGCTCGGCGGCGGGCACAGGTCCAGCCGGCTGGGCGCGCCGCCGTCGGGCACCCGTTCGGCGGCGAGGACCCGCACCGGCACCTCCCCGAGGCGGCGGGCGACGAACCGCAGCACCCCGGCGCTGGGCTCGTCGATCCACTGCACGTCGTCGAGGATCAGCAGCACCGGCCGCTCGGCGGCGAGAGCCCGGAACAGCTCGAGCACGGCCAGGCGCACCGCGAGCTGGTCGTGCGGCGTGGCCGGCAGCGCGCTGCGCAGCAGGGCGCCGTCCAGCGCCGCGCGCAGGTGGGCCGGGAGCAGGTCGAAGGCGTCCGGCGCGCGGTCGAAGAGATCGACGAGCGCCAGGTACGGCAGGTCGGCCTCGGCCTCCGCGGCGGCGGCGCGCAGCACCAGCGCCTCGGCCTCCGCGGCGGCGAGGGCGTCGAGGATGGTGGACTTGCCGATCCCCGCGGGTCCGCAGAGCACGACGCTGCCGCCCGCCGCGAGCCGCTCCCGGGCGTGATTCAGGAGATCGGCTCGGCCGATGGGCGCCGACGAGGTGCTCACCACGACGCCGAGTCTCTAACGAACCACCGTTCGTCGCAACGGCCGGAGAACGGCGCGAGACTATCTCGTGAAGCCCGGCCGAGCGCGGATCATCGCAGCCGGGCGCAGGGCAGGACCGCTTCCCGGCCGAGCACGGGCCACTGCGCGATGTGGACGGTCACCCGCGTCAAACCGGACTGTACAAGGCATTCCGCCCGAGCCTGGGCGACTGCGGCACCCCGGCGCGGCGCGCCGTCGCGGGCCCGGCAGGCCGCGGGCTCGCGGCCGCGACGACCGTCAGAAGTGTCGCGAATACGACAAGTGGTATTCGACCAACGAAGCAACCCTAAGGGCCATTCGACCGTTGCTGACCGGCCGGCGGCCGGGCCTTTCTCCGCGCCGGGTCTACAGACGCCCGCCCTTGACCGCCTCGGTCACCCACGGGATGACCACGTCGAGCATCTCGTCCAGCGACGTGGCCGCCTCGAAGCCGAGCACCTCCCGCGCCTTGGCGCAGTCGGGCACACGCATCTGCACATCGTGCTCGTACGGGTCGTCGGACACTACGCGCAGCGGCACGTCGGGGCCCTTGATCTTGCGCCAGATGACCTCGGCGAGCTTCATGACCGTGGTCGACTCGGCGGTGGAGATGTTGAAGTCCTCGTTGCGGGCCCGCTCGGACTCCATCGCGGTGACGATGCCCTTGGCCAGGTCGCCGCCGTACGTGTAGTGGCGCACCTGCTCGCCGGAGCCGAGGATGTGCAGCGGGTCCTGCCCCTTGACGATCTTCTGCACCAGGTCGGGCACGACGTGCGACATGGCCAGCTTGACGTTGCCGGAGAGCACCTCGACCTCGCCGAGCGCCCGGCCCTCGCCGACGCCGACGCAGTTGAACGGGCGCACGATCGTGTACGGCAGCCGGTACTGGTCCCAGGCGGCCTTCGCGAAGTACTCCACGGCCAGCTTCTGGAAGCCGTAGGACGACAGCGGCGGCGGGACGGCGCGCTCGTCGCCCTCCTTCGACGGCCAGCGCGTCGTCGACTCGAAGACCATGGACGAGGACATGTACGTCATCTTCCGCAGCGTGCCGGCCCGGTGCGCCTTGATCGCGGCGTCGCAGGAGGAGGCCATGATCCGCTCGTTGGTGGCGAGCAGGTCGTAGGCGTACGCGTGGAAGTAGGAGATGCCGCCGATGAGCGCCGCGCCGGCGATGAAGTGCTCGCAGCCCTCCAGCAGCTCGCAGACCAGGTCCGCGTCGCGGGCGTCACCCTCGACGAAGCGGTAGCCGGGGTGGGAGTCGTAGCCGCGGGTGACCGGACCGTACTTCGAGTAGTTGTCCAGGCCGACGACCTGGTAGCCGCGAGACAGCAGCTCCTCGACGACATATCCACCGATGAAGCCGGCCGAGCCGGTGACCAGGACCTTTGCCACAAACGCTCCTTGAGCTCGAGTTGCGGATCAGCTCGCGCGGGCGGCCTGCGCGTCGTCGCGGGCCACGGATGAGGCCGGACGCTTCGCCAACTGTTCCATCGTCAGCCTGCGACCGAACGCGAATCGGTACCACTTGAGATAACTCGGCATGAAACGGCCCACGTCGAAGCGCGACTCCCCGAGCTGCCGGTCGAGCCAGATCGTCGGGATCTCCGCCACCGGCAGCCGCAGCCGGGTGGCCTTCGCGGTCAGCTCGATGCCGATCTCGAAGCCGGTCTTCGACTCGATGCCGACCCCGCGCACGAACTGCGTCGAATACGCCTTGAAGCTGTTCGTCGCGTCCTGGGTGCCGACCCGGGCGAACCAGTGCAGCGTGCGGCCGGCGGTGCGGGACAGCAACCGCTTGAACCGGGGCCCGCCCACCTGCTGGCCGCCGGGCATGTACCGCGACGCGGCGGCGACGACGACGCCCCGGTCCACGAGCCGCGCCAGGTCCTCGATCTGGCACGGGTCGTCGGAGCCGTCGGCCATGGTGACCACGGCGACCGGGGCCTGGGCCATGTCGATGCCGAAGCGGATCGCGTTGGCCGGGCCGCGGCCGTAGGTGTTGAGCACCGGACGGACCCGCGAATCATGACCCTGCACCCGCAGGGTGTGCGGCACGGTCGTGTCCTCGGGCATGTCGTGCACCACGAGGATCTCGGCCGGCACTATCACCTCACGGAGGATGCGGTCGAGGCAGCGGACGATCGCCGCGCCCTCGTTGTAGACCGGGATGACCACAGAGATCTGTGGCGCCGGACTCATATTCGGACGCCCTTGTGCGTCACGCCCCACATGTCCGCGACCGGGATGTCGGTTTCCAGGTCCCGGTACTCAGGGTGAGGAGCGGCGACGATGAGCAGGTCGGCGCGGGTGAGGACCTCGTCGAGCGGCACGAGACGGTCGTCCTCGACGTGCGGGTCGGTGCAGAGCGTCTCCTTCGCCCGCAGCGTGACGACCTTGCGCAGCTTGTAGGCCAGCGACTCGCGGATGTCGTCGCTGCCGCCCTTGAACGCCATGCCGAGGATGCCGACCGTCAGCTCCGACAGGTCGAAGCGCTCCTGCAGCTTCGACACGACGTAGAGCGGCAGGCCCTCGTTGATGAGCATGGCGCTGTGGCCGAGGACGAAGTTGTTGTTGTTGAACGCCGCGAGCTGCATGGTGTCCTTGAGCAGGCACGGCCCGGCGGCGAAGCCGGCGCCCGGCATGTCGGCCGCGCGCGGATACTGGAACCGGATCGCGTGATGGATCCGCTCGAAGTCCAGGCCGAAGTCGTTGGACATCATCCAGAACTGGTTGGCCGCGGCGAACTTGATGTATCGCCAGGTGTTGGTGAACAGCTTCGCGAGCTCCGCCTCCTCCGGGTCCAGGATCACGATCTGGCCGGCCAGGTTGCGGAAGAGCTTCTCGGCCCGCTCGGTGGCCTCCGGCGTGCGGGCCGCGACGATCTGCGGCAGCTCGAACAGCTCGGTCATCGCCTTGCCCTCGGCGATGCGCTCCGGGCAGAACGCCACGTCCGCGTTCACCCCGAGCTTCCTGATGAGCTTCTCCGTGAGCGCGGTCACCCCCGGGTGAACCGTGCTGCGCAGCACGATGAGCTGGCCGTCGCGCAGGTATTCGGCGCAGCGCTCGATCGCCTTCGGCACGGCCGCGATGTTCGGGTTGAGGTGCTCGTCGACCGGGGTCCCCACGATCACGACCAGGTGCTCGGCCGTGGCGACCGTGGCCGGGTCGGTACTGGCCTTGAGCCGGCCCTCGGCGACGGCGCTCGCGAGCGGCGCCGCGGCACCCTCCTCGTCGAACGGCGGCCGACCGCTGTTGACCACGGCGACGGCGGCCTCGTTGATGTCGTACAGGGTCACCTGCAGGCCGCGGGAGGCCAAGGCGATGCCGAGCGGGAGCCCCACCCGGCCGCAGCCACCAATCACCACGACGTCCGTGGTGAACGCCGCCGATGCACTGACGTCTGACACGCGCTACCCCTTCAGGAAGATCGTGATCGATACCGGCGCCCGCGCGGCCATGCGTGGGCCGATGGTCCGAGATCGGATGCACGTGACGGCGGCCACGCTGTTTCCAGCCTGGCCCGCGCCTCGCGCGGACGCAGCCGAAGGGGTCGTTCCCACCCCGAAGCCCCCCATGCCCCCGCGCTGTTCCTAACCTGGCGCGCGCTCCGCGCGGACGCGGTGTTTCCAGTGCCGTGGGACCGGGGACGGGCGACCGGACGCGCTCCTCCGATGGTGGACGCCTTGATCACGGAGTGTTCGTGTACCAGGGAGTACACGAACACTCCGTGATCAAGGCGAACCGCACGAGGCGGGTCGCTCTCGCTGGGGCCGCGCGGTGGGCGGCGGCCGAGGCCGCCCGGCGCGGGGCGCCGCCGCGGATCGTGATGGCGCCGCGCGGCGGGCTCGCCGACACCGGGCGCCACCTGGCGGAGATGCTCGTGGCGGACGTGGTCCGCGACGTGGAGGCCGTAGCGCCCGGGTCCGCTCCGAGCGGCAACGCCGCTGGGGTCAGACCACCGCTCGCGCGGCGGCCTGACCAACCCGGCCAACGTTTCCGGTGACAGCCACCCCGGACATCATGCCCGCTCCGCGCGGGCACTCTTGCGGGTGGCGTTACGCTCCGCGCAGGACCGCGCCGAGCCGGGAGGCCGCGACCGCCACCGCCGAGTCGCGGGCGGCGAGCGCCTCGTCGCCGGTGAGCGTGCGGTCCGGCGCCCGGAAGGTGAGCTTGTACCCCAGGGACTTGCGCCCCTCGCCGAGCTGCGCCCCGGAGTACACGTCGAACAGCCGCACCGATTCCAGCAGCGGCCCTGCGCCCTCGGCCAGTGCCGCCTCGACCTCGCCGGCCGGGGTGGCCGCGTCGACCACGAGCGCCACATCGATCAGGGCGGTCGGGAAGCTCGACAGCCGCGGCGCGATCGACACGCCCGGGATCGGCAGCGCGTCCAGGTCGAGCTCCATCGCCACGGTACGGCGGGGCAGGTCCAGGTCGGCGCAGACCGCCGGGTGCAGCTCGCCGGCGTGCCCGACGACGGTGTCGCCGACGAGCAGCGCGGCACAGCGGCCCGGGTGCCATGGCGCCTCCGCCGCGGCGCGGACCGTCAGCTCGACGCCGGCGGCCGCGGCGACGGTCCGGGCGGCCTCGACCGCGTCGGCCCAGTCGGCCGGGCGCCCGCCGCCCCACCAGCCGGCCGGCTCGGCGTCGCCGGCGATGACGGCGGCCACGTGCCACGGCTGACGCGGCAGCAGCTCGTCGACCGCGGCGAACTCCTCGGCGCTCGGCGGCCCGTCGACCCCGGCGGCCGGTGCGACCCCCAGCGGCCCGGCGGGCAGGAAGACGAGCCCGATCTCGAACAGCGCCAGGTCGCGCAGTCCCCGGCCGAGGTTGCGGCGAAGCGTCGCGAGCAGCGGCGGCAGCAGCGTGGTGCGCAGCGCCGGCTCCTCGTCGGACAGCGGGTTGCGCAGCAGCACCGTGTCGCGGCGGGGGTCGTCGGCCGGGATGCGCATCGCGTCGATCGTGGGCGTGCCCACGAACGGGTAGCACAGCGTCTCGACGTAGCCCGCGTCGACCAGCGCCCGCCCGACGGTGCGCCGGCGGCGCTGCGTCGCGGTGAGCCCCCGGCCGGGCGGCGCGATCGGCAGCACGCTGGGGATCCGGTCGTACCCGTCGAGGCGCAGCACCTCCTCGGCGAGGTCGGCCGGGTCGTTGAGGTCGTGCCGCCAGCTCGGCGGGGTGACGGTGAGCAGGTCGCCGTCGGCCACCACCTCCGTGCCGATCATCGCGAGGATCTCGAGGACGCGCTCCGGCGAGTACTCGACGCCGGCCAGCTCCGACGGGCGCGTCACGGACATCGTGACCGGCTCCGGGGCTGCCACCGCGGAGACGTCGGTGACGCCGGCCGACACGGTGCCGCCACCGTACTCGGCCAGCAGCGCCGCCGCCCGCGCGCAGGCCACCGCGGTGATCTGCGGGTCGACGCCGCGCTCGTAGCGCTTGCCGGCCTCGCTGGGCAGCCTGTGCCGGCGGATCGTGCGGGCCACCGAGCGCGGGTCCCAGTGCGCGGCCTCGAACAGCACGTCGACGGTGGCCGCGGAGACCTCCGTGGTGGCGCCGCCCATGACCGCGGCGAGCGAGACGACGCCGGTGTCGTCGGCGATGACGATGTCCTCCGGGTCGAGCGCCCGGGTGACCCCGTCCAGCGTGGTGAGCTTCTCGCCGGCCTGCGCGCGCCGCACCACCAGCGGGCCGGTGAGCCGCCCGAGGTCCCAGGCGTGCATCGGCTGGCCCATCTCGATCATCACGTAGTTGGTGATGTCGACCGGCAGCGAGATCGAGCGGATGCCGGCCGTGGCGAGCCGGTTGCGCATCCACTGCGGCGTCGGCGCGGCGGGGTCGGCGCCGCGCACGGCGACGGCGGTGAACCGGTCGCAGGCGACGCTGTCGAGGACCTCGATCGGGTACGCCGGGGCGCCGTCGCCCTTCAGCGGGACGACCGCCGCGACCGGGTCGCGGTAGGCGCCGCCGAGGGAGTGCGACAGCTCGCGGGCGATGCCGCGGACCGAGAAGCAGTACCCGCGGTCCGGGGTGACGTTGACCTCGACCACGATGTCGTCGAGCCCGACCAGCGGGCGGGCCTCGTCGCCGGGCTTCGCCGTCTTGGGGGGCAGCACGATGATGCCCTCGTGGTCGTCGCTCACCCCGAGCTCCTGGCCCGAGCAGATCATGCCGTTGGAGACGCGCCCGTAGGTCTTGCGGGCCGAGATCGCGAACCCGCCGGGCAGGACGGCGCCCGGCAGCGCGACGATCACCGTGTCGCCCTCGGCGAAGTTGCGGGCGCCGCAGATGATGCCCTGCGGCTGTTCCCCGCCGACGTCGACGAGGCAGTACCGGATCGGCTTCTTGAGCCCTTGCAGCTCCTCGATCGACTCGACGCGGCCCACGACGAGCGGCCCGGAGACGGTGGCGCCGGTGTCGGTCATCGTCTCGACCTCGAGGCCGACCTTGACGAGGGCCTTCTCCAGCCCGTCGGCGTCGAGACCGGCCGGCAGGTCGACGTGCTCACGCAGCCAGGACAGCGTTACGCGCACCTCAGGCCTCCCATCCGAACGCCCGCGCGTACCGCACGTCGCCCTCCACCATGTCACGCATGTCGCTCGCCTCGTTGCGGAACATCAGGGCCCGCTCGATGCCCATGCCGAACGCGAAGCCGGAGTACTCCTCCGGGTCGATCCCGCACGCGCGCAGCACCCGTGGGTTGACCATGCCGCAGCCGCCCCACTCGACCCAGCGCGGGCCGTCGCGGTGCTGCGGGAACCAGAAGTCGATCTCGGCGCCCGGCTCGACGAACGGGAAGTACGCCGGCCGGAGCCGGGTCTTCGCCTGCGGCCCGAACATGCCCTTGACGAAGTTGTCCAGCGTGCCCTTGAGGTGGCCCATCGTGATGCCCTTGTCCACGACCAGGCCCTCGACCTGGTGGAAGACGGGGGTGTGGGTCGCGTCGAGCTCGTCGGTGCGGTACACCCGGCCGGGGCAGACGATGTAGATGGGCGGCTTGCGGGTCGTCATCGTGCGCGCCTGCACCGGCGAGGTGTGGGTGCGCAGCACGACGCGCGAGTCCTCGTCGCGGGCCGGCGCACCGGCGCCCCCGGCGGCGACGAAGAACGTGTCCATCATCGAGCGCGCCGGGTGGTCGGGGTGCATGTTGAGGGCGTCGAAGTTGTACCACTCCCACTCGACCTCGGGCCCCTCGGCGACCTCGTAACCCATGCTCACGAACAGGTCGCCGACCCGCTCCATGATCTTGGTCAGCGGATGCTGGGCGCCCACCGGCCGCCGGTCGGTCGGGAGGGTGACGTCCACCGCCTCCTCGACGAGCACCCGCTCCTCACGCTCGGCGGCGAGCGCCGCCAGGCGGGCGTCGTAGGCGCCTTGGACCGCGACGCGGGCGAGGTTGACGCGCTTGCCGGCGTCGGCCTTGGCGGCCGGGGGCAGCGAGCCGATCTCGCGGCGGGCCAGGGACACCGGGGCCCGGTCGCCGAGGTGCTGGTGCTTCAGCGCGGCGAGCGCGTCGAGGTCGCCGGCGCCGGAGAACGCCTTGTCGGCCGCGGCGACCGCGTCGTCGAGCGCGCTCTGGTCGAGCAGCGCAGCCTGCTTCGGATCGTACGGATCATTGCGGTACGTCATCGGACTCTTCCCACGGGAGATTGGCCTCGGACAGTGTAGTGAGGTCCGCCCGCCGGTCGTGGGAAGGTGTCAGGAGGGGTGAGGTCCCAGTCGCCCATCCATCAGCCCACCGTCACCGGCGGGCTGGATAAACAGGTTCACGACTGCCTCCTCAGGGCTTTCGCCGAAGTGTACAGGCAGACGGCCGCGGCCGCCGCGAGGTTCAGGCTCTCGGCCCCGCCGTAGAGCGGCACCCGCACCCGCCGGTCGGCCTCGAGATCCTTCGGCAGTCCGTGCGCCTCGGAGCCGAACAGCCAGGCGGTCGGCCGGTCGAGGGTGGCGAGGTCGAACAGGTCGGTCTCGCCGTAGCCGTCGGCGGCGAGCACCTGGATGCCGGCCTCGCGCAGCACGGCGACGGTGGCCACGGCGTCGCGGGTGCGCACGACGTCGACGTGGAACAGGCTGCCGGCGGAGGAGCGCACGGCCTTGCCGTTGTACGGGTCGACGGAGTCGCCGGCGAAGACGACGGCGGTGGCGCCGGCCGCGTCGGCGGTGCGCAGGACGGTGCCGGCGTTGCCGGGGTCGCGGATGTCGACGCAGACGGCGAGCAGGCGCGGGCCGCGCTCAAGGGCGGCGGCGAGCGGGACGTCGCGCTGCTCGCAGACGGCGACGAGGCCCTGCGGCTGCACGGTCTCGGCGAGCGCCTGGATGGCGGCGTCGTCGACGAGGGAGGCGCCGGTGGTCAGCTCCGGGTAGCGGGCCACCGCGTCGGCGGTGGCGAAGACCTCGGCGACGGCGCCGGTCCGCAGCGCCTCCCGGACGGCCTGCGGGCCCTCGGCCAGGAAGCGGCCGGTCTCGTCGCGGTCGCGGCGCCGGCGCAGGCGCCGGGCGGCCACGACCCGGGGCGTCCGAACGGTGAACACTCCGGGTCGTGACCGCTGTGCGTGCGGATCAGGCTGCGGCAACGGCCGACTTCGCCACCTGAACCAGGCCGCTGAACGCCTTCGCGTCGCTGACTGCGAGCTCGGCGAGGATCTTCCGGTCCACCTCGACGCCGGCGAGGCGCAGGCCCTGGATGAGGCGGTTGTACGTCAGGCCGTTCGCGCGGGCCGCGGCGTTGATGCGGGTGATCCACAGCTGGCGGAAGTCACCCTTGCGGTCGCGACGGTCGCGGTAGGCGTACTGCATCGAGTGCAGCACCTGCTCCTTGGCCTTGCGGTACAGGCGCGAGCGCTGCCCGCGGTAGCCGCTGGCGGTCTCCAGGACGGTGCGGCGCTTCTTCTGGGCATTCACTGCCCGCTTCACGCGTGCCACGGTTCGTTACTCCTCATGCGAGACCGGCCCGGGGCCTGGGCCGATCGAAAAGTCAAGGAAGGTCGGGGGGAGAGCGCCGCTGGTTATCGGCCGAGGAGCTTGTTGACCTTGCGGGTCTCCGACTGGCCGAGCTCGACGTTGCCGCTCAGGCGCCGGGTCCGCCGGCTGGACTTGACCTCGAGCAGGTGCCGCTTGCCCGCCGGCTCGCTGAGGATCTTGCCGCGACCGGTGATCTTCACGCGCTTCTTCATCCCGGAGTGCGGTTTGAACTTCGGCATGCTTGTGTTGCCCTTCATTCATCGGGTGCGCCGGCACCCTGCCGTCGACATAGCGTCAGGGTGCCGTGGCAATCCGGCGCGCAGCCGGAAACTCCGCGTTGTGCGGGGCCCGCCCGCACGACGCGGTGGTTGATATGACGATGCTGTGCGTGCCTTGTCGGCGGCGCCGCCCCGGCGTGCTTACGCCTGGTCGGCGGTGACGACCTCGGGCAGCTCGGCGACTGTTTCGCCCTCCGAGCCAACGCCGCCGTCCGCCTTCTCGCGGCTTTGCGTCGCCGCGGCCTTCACGTTGCGGTGAGGTGCCAAGACCATGATCATGTTGCGGCCGTCCTGCTTGGGCGCGGCCTCGACGAAGCCCAGCTCCGAGATCTCCTCCGAGAGCTTGCGCAGCAGCCGGAAACCTAGCTCCGGGCGGCTTTGCTCGCGGCCACGGAACATGATCGTTACCTTGACCTTGTCGCCCGCCTTCAGGAACCGCACCACGTGACCCTTTTTGGTCTCGTAGTCGTGCGGATCGATCTTCGGGCGGAGCTTCATCTCCTTGATGACGGTCTGCTGCTGGTTACGCCGGGCTTCCCGGGCCTTGAGCGCGCTCTCGTACTTGAACTTGCCGAAGTCCATGAGCTTGCAGACGGGCGGGCGTGCCATGGGCGCAACTTCGACCAGGTCCAGGTCCACGTCGGCGGCCAGCTGGAGTGCGCGCTCGAGCGGGACGATGCCCACCTGCTCGCCCTCCGGGCCGACCAGCCGGACCTCACGTGCCCGGATCTGCTCGTTGACGCGTGGCTCGACGCTGATGTGGCCTCCTCAATAGGTGTTTCAACTCATGTGGTCAACGCATCCGTTGTTCCCGGCATTTCCGGCCCCGCCCGCCAGCACCCGGCCCCTTCGAGCCGGCGCTGCGGCAATGCCAAAAACCCCCGCCGCGCGAACGCAGGCGAGGGCCGCTCGACCAGTCCGCACGAGGCGGATCGGCCGGACCGGACCCGGCCGCTTGCGAGCCGCGCGGGTGGGGACCTCAGCGGTCCCGCTTCGAACACCCCGTTTTGGGGACGGGATGCGGTCGACACGACTACTCTACCACGGTCGGTGTCCGGCTCGCGGTGTGCAGGGCGCGCAGCCTGCGGGCGGCCTGCACGGCGTAGTCCTTGTCGGCGATCTGCACCGCCATGACCGCGACCCGCTCGTCGTCGTGCAGGTCGAGAGTGAGCCACGGGGCACCGCGACCGAAGGTGACCGCCCGCACCACGTCCCAGGGCAGGTCGTAGGCGCCGATGACGTTGCGGACCCGCACGCCGTGCTCGTCGGCCACGACCCGCGGCCGGGTCATCAGCAGGATGCCGGCCGCGGCGCACAGGCCCAGGCCGATCATCGCCGCCTGGTCGCCGCGCTGGAAGAACCCGGGCCCGTCACCCGTCTTGCCGTGCAGCCCGAACGCGATCAGCGTGAAGACCACGACGACGACGAGCGCGAGGACATAGGCGATGATCCGGGCCCGCTGGGGCCGCGCGGTGACCGAAAAAGGCGTGCTCACGGCCCCAGTCTGCCACTACAGCCGGCAGGCGTGGATTCCGGTCACCAGGATGGCGCGGGCGCCCACCTCGTAGAGCTCGTCCATGATCCGGTGCACATCGGCCCGCGGCACCATCGCCTGGACCGCCACCCAGCCCTCGCGGTGCAGCGGCGAGATGGTCGGCGACTCGATGCCGGGGGTCAGCGCGACCGCGGCGTCGAGCGAGTCGGCCCGCACGTCGTAGGCGAGCATGACGTACTGCCGGGCGACGAGCACGCCCTGCAGGCGGCGCAGCAGCTGCGATACACCCGCGGGAAGCTCCTCACCCGCCCGGCGGATCAGCACCGCCGAGGACTTGAGGATCGGATCGCCGATCGTGTCCAGCCCGGCCTGCCGGAGGGTCTTGCCGGTCTCGACCACGTCGGCGATGACGTCGGCGACGCCGAGGCGGATCGCGTTCTCCACGGCGCCGTCGAGCCGGATGACCTCGGTGCGCACGCCGTGCTCGGCGAAGTAGCGCTCCATGACGCCGGGGTAGGCGGTGGCCACGCGCAGCCCCTCGAGGTCGGCGGGGCTCGAGCCCTTCACCGAGCCGGGCACGGCGGCGAACCGGATGGTGGCCCTGCCGAAGTTGAGGTCGAGCACCTCGGCGGCCGGGCTGCCCGCGTCGACGAGCAGGTCACGGCCGGTGATGCCGAGGTCGAGGTCGCCGGAGCCGACGTACGTGGCGATGTCACGCGGGCGCAGGTAGAAGAACTCGACGCCGTTGGGCTCGTCCCGGTAGAGCAGGTCCTTGGGGTCGGAGCGCTGGCGGTAGCCGGCCTCCTGCAGCATCTGGGCGGCGGGCACGGCGAGGGTGCCCTTGTTGGGCACGGCGATGCGAAGCATTCGGTTGTCTCCAGACGGATGGCGGGGGTTTCGGGGAAGGACGGGACCGAACTACAGATGTCGGTAGACGTCCTCCAGCGAAAGCCCAGTCGCCAGCATCAGGCACTGCACCTGGTACAGCAGCTGCGAGAGCTCCTCCGCGGTGCGCTCCGGCCCCTCGTGCTCGGCCGCCATCCAGCTCTCGGCGGCCTCCTCGACGACCTTCTTGCCGATGAAATGCACGCCTTTCTCCAGCGCCGCCACAGTGCCGGATCCGGGTGCGCCCGCCGCCGCCTTGGCGCTCAGCTCGGCGAACAGCTCGTCGAAGGTCTTCACGAGCTCGAATTCTCGCAGGCCTGCGCACCGAAACGGAATCCGGTTACTGACAGGCGTGTCGCGCCTCACCTCACCACACGCTGACGACGCGCGGATACGCCCTTCGGTTTAGCGCTCCGATCGCATGGTTACCCTGTCGATCGTGGATACGGAGCCGAAGTACACCGACGAAGAGTGGGGCCTGCTCGTCGGCCTCCCGCAGTCCGTCCTGATCGCCGCGTCCCAGGCCGAGCCCGACGGCAGCCGGCGCACCCGCGAGGAGTGGACGGCCGGCATGACCGCCATCGCGGACGGCCGCGGCTCGTCCAGCCCCCTGGTCACGTCCGTCGCGTCGGAGGTCGTCTCCCGCCAGGGCGACGTCACCCATGGCGACGAGCCGCCGATCATCGAGTTCCCGGACCGCGACGCCGGCCTGGCCGACGTGATCTCCCGCGCCCGCGCCGCGCACGAGCTCCTCGTCGCGAAGGCCGAGCCGGGCGACGCCCAGGCGTACCGCTACTGGGTCGTCACCGTGGCCGACCAGGTGGTCGGCGCCGCCCGCAGCGGCGGGGTGCTGGGCCTGGGCGGCGAGCAGGTGACGCAGGCGGAGCGCACCTTCCGCGACGACCTGGCGACCGTCCTCGAGATCTGAGCCCCCGGCGGCGCTGTCAGCCGCCTGGCGGCGCCTCCGGCACGGCACGGCACGGCACGGCGATCGCGACGGGCCGGTCATATCCGGACTTATCCGACATTTCCGGAAGGGCCGCGCCAACCCGGCACGACCCGTCGCGCTGGAACGGCACATCGCACGGCGCACGGCCCGTCACGCAAGGCCACACCGTTCCGGCACGACCCGTCGCGCTGGAACGGCACATCGCACGGCGCACGGCCCGTCACGCCTCGAGGTGGGGGGGGTGACGGGCCGCGCCCGCGTTCAGGACTTCGCGACCAGGCGCAGCGCGACCGCCGCATCCAGCGCGGCCAGGGTCGCCCCGTAGCCCTTGTCCTCCGCGGAGTCCGCGAACCCGGCCCGCGTCCGGGCCTGCTCGTAGTTGTCCACCGTCAGCACGCCGTGCGCCACCGGCGTCGACTCGTCCAGGGCGACCCGCGTGAGGCCGTCGGTCACGGACTGGCAGACGTACTCGAAATGGGCCGTGTCCCCCCGGATCACCACGCCCAGGGCGACCACCGCGTCGAAGCGATGCGCCAGCGCCTGCGCCAGGACCGGCAGCTCGACCGCCCCGTCGACCCGGGCGACCGTGATGTGGTCGACGTTGGACGCCTCGCCGGCCTCGATCGCCCGGCGCAGCATGTGGTCGACCAGCTCCGCGTGCCACCGGGTGGCCACGATCCCCAGGGTCAGTCCCGTGCCGTCCACCCGTTGCAGGACGGGTGCTCCACTACCAGCCATTACGCAAGTCCCTCCGCGACCTCGTCCAGCTCGTCCAGCAGGTGCCCCATCCGGTCCCGCTTGGTGCGCAGGTAGCGCACGTTCTCCGGGTGCGGCCGGGTCGGCAGGGAGACGCGATGCAGCACGGACAGACCGTACCCCTCCAGGCCCGCCCGCTTTGCCGGGTTGTTCGTGAGCAGTCGCATCGTTTTGATGCCGAGGTCGACGAGGATCTGCGCGCCGACCCCGTAGTCGCGGGCGTCGGCGGGCAGGCCGAGGTCGAGGTTGGCGTCCACGGTGTCGCGGCCGAGGTCCTGCAGCTGATACGCCTGCAGCTTGTGGATCAGGCCGATCCCCCGGCCCTCGTGCCCGCGCATGTAGAGGACCACGCCGCGGCCCTCGGCGGCGACCATCTTCATGGACGCCTCCAGCTGGGGACCGCAGTCGCAGCGCACCGAGCTGAACACGTCGCCGGTGAGGCACTCGGAGTGGACCCGCACGAGCACGTCCTCGCCGTCGCCGAGGTCGCCGTAGACGAGGGCGATGTGCTCGCCGTTGCCGAAGTGCTGGGTGTACCCGACCGCGCGAAACACCCCGTGCTCGGTCGGCAGCCGGGTCTCGGCCACGCGCTCGACCTGCTTCTCGTTGTGCCGGCGATACGCGATGAGGTCGGCGATACTGATCAGCGCCAGGTCGTGCTCGACGGCGAACTTGCGCAGGTCCGGCAGGCGCATCATGGTGCCGTCGTCGTTGACCATCTCGCACAGCACGCCGGCCGGGCGCAGGCCGGCCATGGTGGCCAGGTCGACGGCCGCCTCCGTGTGCCCGGCCCGGCGCAGCACGCCGCCGTCCTTGGCGCGCAGCGGCACGATGTGCCCGGGGCGGGACAGGTCGTGCGGCTGGGTGTCGGCCGAGGCGAGCAGCTTGATGGTGCGGGCGCGGTCGGCGGCGGAGATCCCGGTCGTACCGCCGAAGCGCGCGTCGACGGTCACCGTGTACGCGGTGCCGCGGCGGTCCTGGTTCGTGCGGTACATCGGCGGGAGGTCCAGGCGGTCGGCCTCTTCCTCGGTGATCGGCACGCAGATGTACCCGGAGGTGTAGCGCACCATGAACGCGACCAGCTCGGGGGTGGCGAACTCGGCCGCGAAGATCAGGTCGCCCTCGTTCTCGCGGTCCTCATCGTCGACGACGATGACGGGACGGCCGGCGGCGATGTCCTTGACGGCCCGCTCGATCGGATCGAGGTCGGTGACCGGCCCGTCCGGAACGCCGCCGCGCTCCGGGGCGCTCATGACTGCCGCGCCTTCCCGAGGAGCTTCTCCACGTACTTCGCCATGATGTCGACCTCCAGGTTGACCCGCTCGCCGACGCCCTTGGCGCCGAGCGTCGTGAGTTTGAGCGTGGTCGGGATCAGCCCGACCGAGAACGTGTCGTCGGTGACGGCGGTGACGGTGAGCGAGATCCCGTCGACGGTGATGGAGCCCTTCTCCACCACGTATCGGCTCAGCCCCTCGGGCAGCGAGAACGTGACCGTCTCCCACTGGTCGCCGGCCTCGCGCGACAGGACCGAGCCGACCCCGTCGACGTGGCCCTGCACGATGTGCCCGCCGAGGCGGGTGGCGACGGTCGCGGCCCGCTCCAGGTTGACGGCCGCTCCGGCGCGCAGCGACCCGAGCGTCGAGCGCTTGAGCGTCTCGCCCATCACGTCCGCGGTGAAGACCCCGTCGGCGTTGTCGACCACGGTCAGACAGACCCCGTTGACGGATATCGAGTCGCCGTGGGCGGCGTCGGAGGCGACGATCGCGCCGCGGATCGCGAGCCGGGCGGAGTCGCCCAGCTCGTCGATCCCGACGACCGTGCCGAGCTCTTCGATGATGCCGGTGAACACTGCTCACGCACCTTTCACTGTTGCCGTCAGGCGCACGTCGGGCCCGATCCTGGCGAGGTCGACGACGTCAAGCGTCAATGCCGAGGCGATGCTGGAGATTCCCGCGAAGCCCAGCGCCACGGGGCCGGCGCCGAGCAGCTTGGGCGCGAGGTACGCGACGACCCGGTCGACCAGCCCCGCGGCCAGGAACGCGCCCGCGAGCGTCGGGCCGCCCTCCAGCAGCGCGACGCGGACCCCGCGCGCGTACAGCTCGCGGAGCATGGCCGGCAGGTCGGCCCGCCCGTCCTCCCCCGGCGCCACGACCCACGTCGGCGCCGAAAAATCAAAAACCCGCGAGCCGGATTCGGTACCGCGGGTGCCCGCGACGACCACGCGCAGCGGCTGGCGCTCGGCGAGCGCGCCCTCCGGCGAACGCACGGTGAGCTGCGGATCGTCGGCCAGTACGGTGCCGATCCCGGCGATGATCGCGTCGACGCCGGCCCGCAGCCGGTGCACGTCGGCCCGCGCGTCCGGCGAGGTGATCCACTTGCTGGTGCCGTCCGCGGCGGCGGAGCGACCGTCGAGCGTGGCCGCGAACTTCCAGATGACGTAAGGGGTGCCGCGGGAAACGGCGGTGAGCCAGCCCTCCATGGCGTCGTGGGCGAGCTCGTGCAGTACCGAACCCAGGTCGACGACGACCCCGGCGGACCGCAACGTCTCGGCGCCGCCCGCGGCGGCCGGGTTGGGGTCGCGGACGCCGGCCACGACGCGCGCCACCCCCGCGGCGAGCAGGGCACGCGAGCAGGGTCCGGTGCGGCCGGTGTGGTCGCAGGGCTCCAGCGTGACGTAGGCGGTGGCGCCGCGGGCCAGCTCGCCCGCCTGCCGCAGCGCCCCGACCTCGGCGTGCGGCCCGCCGGCCGGCGCGGTGCGCCCCTCGCCGACGATCCGGCCGTCCGGGGCCACGATGACGCAGCCGACGTTGGGGTTGGGGCTGGTCTCGCCGAGGCTCAGGCGCGCCAGCTCGATGGCGCGGCGCATGAACGTCTCGTCGTCTGCCATGTCCCTCTCCCGCGTGGTCCGTGATCACACGCGGGGGGACACCGGCGAATCCCGGCGAAGAGGCGCCGGGGAAGCGCGCAGCAGCCCACCGGCTCACCCGATTCGGGCGACACCGGATCCCGCGCGCTGAACTCCCATCCGGACTATGACCGTCGGCCCTGGACTCACACCAGGTCCACCGGCCGATGGCTTCGACCGGGTCGCGGGCTTCCGGCCCGTGATGGGCCGATTACCGCCGGTTCGGAATTTCACCGAGCCCCGCCAGCGCGTGGTGGGTACTTGTCATGAGTCTTACACAGAAATCGCGGTCCTTACCGGCCACGCCCCGGGATATGCGTCACAACTCGACGGCGCTGCGCCGGTCGACCGCCACGTAGTTGCCGTTGTGCTTCTTGGCCACCTTCTTCATCTCGGTGGCGATGGCGATGATCTCGCGCGGGTCGGTGAAGTTGCCGCTCTCGGGCGTGCCGATGGCCACCCCGATCGACAGGGTCACCAGGTTGGGCTGCTGCACCTCGCCGGCGCGCGACATCACCTCGATGTACCCGCGCTCGGCGTCGACCGGGTCGTACAGCGCGTCGGAGGCGGCCTGGAACTCCAGGATCGCCTTCGTCGTGAGCTCCTTGAGCTGCTCGGGCGCGCACACGATCAGGAAGTCGTCCCCGCCGATGTGCCCCAGGAACGCCGGCGGCAGCCCGACCTCGACCACGGCCCGGTGCAGCGCCCGGGCGAGCGCGATGATGAACTCGTCGCCGCGCGCGAACCCGTACACGTCGTTGACGGGCTTGAACCGGTCGATGTCGACGTGCGAGACCGCGAAGTCGCTGCCGGCCCGCGCCCGGTCCGTGATCTCGCGCAGGATCCGGGTGTTGCCGGGCAGCCCCGTCAGCGGCGAGACCTCACGGTTCTCCTGGTTGCGCCGCAGCGTGGAGCGCACCCGCGCCACCAGTTCCAGCGTGTCGAACGGCTTGACCAGGTAGTCGTCCGCCCCCGCCTGCAGCCCGATCACCTTGTCCGCGGTCTGCCCGCGCGCCGTCAGCAGGATCACCGGCATCGACGCGGTCATCGGGTCGGCGCGCAGCCGGCGGGTGAGTTCGAGCCCGTCGAGTTGCGGCATCATCCAGTCGACCACCGCCAGCGCCGGCTTGTGCTCCTGGATCAGCGACAGCGCCGTGGCCCCGTCGTGCGCGAGCAGCACGTCGAAGCCCTCGAGTTTGAGGTTGACCTCGATGAACCGGGCGATGTCGACGTCGTCGTCGACCACGAGAATGACGTCGCGTTCGCCCACTGCCGTCCTGTCTGCTCGTTACGTGCTCTTTCGGGGACCAGCGCCTGTTGCATGACTGGCGCTAGCCGTTCGAGGCGACGGCCCGCAGCTTGCGCACGGCAGCGGCGGGGTCCTCCGCCCCGTACACGGCGGTCCCGGCGACGAACGCGTCCGCCCCCGCCTCGGCACACGCCGCGATGGTATCTTCGGCCACTCCGCCGTCGACTTCAATGCGCAGTTCAAGATGCCCGGCGTCGATGTGCCGCCGAGCGGTGCGCACCTTGTCGAGCATCTCGGGCAGGAACGCCTGCCCCCCGAAGCCCGCCTTGATCGTCATGATGAGCAGCAGGTCGAAGTGGGGCAGCAGTTCGAGGTACCCCTCGACGGGCGTGTCCCGGTCGATCGCCAGCCCCGCCCGGCTCCCCGCGGCCCGCAGATCCTTGGCGATCGCCACCGGATCGGTCGCGGCCTCGGCGTGAACGGTGACGTTGTACGCCCCCGCCTCCGCGTAGGCGGGCGCCCACCGGGCCGGGTCCGCGATCATGAGGTGACAGTCGAACGGCAGCGTGGTCGCCTTCCGCAGACTCTGCACCACGGGCAGCCCGATCGTGAGATTCGGGACGAAGTGGTAGTCCATGACATCCACGTGCAACCAGTCCGCGGCCCCCTCCACGGCTCGCGCCTCATCGGCGAGCCGAGCGAAGTCCGCAGCGAGAATCGAGGGAGCGATCACGTTGTCCGACACAGCGTGATGCTATCGAGCCCGTCCGCCACCCGCGCCGGGTGCACGGCCCCCGGCCGCCCGCCCACGCCGGGCGTGGGCCTCGACGAGCACGGCGGTGGATACATCGAACGGTTCGGCCGTTGTCCGGCGAACCGGACACCAAGGCTGCGAAAATGGTCACCATGGATGTCGTCGAGGCGATTATCAGGGATCACGTGCGGTTCGAGCAGCTGTTGCGGGCGTTGCGGGCGCGCGACGTCGATGCCGCGGCGGTGCGGCAGCGGCGGGTCGCCGGGCGGGCGGAGCTCGCGGACCTGCTCGTCGGGCATGCCTGCGCGGAGGAGTCCGAGGTGTACCCGAAGCTGCGCGAGCTCGCCGGCGGCGGCGCGCACGTCGAGCACGGGGCGGACGAGCACGCCGACGGGCACCGCAGGCTGCTGGCACTGCTCGACGTGGCGGACGTGCTGTCCGCCGAGTTCGACCGGGCGCTGGGCAAGCTGGCCAACTCGCTTGCCCACCACATCGACGAGGAGGAGCGGACACTGCTCAACGACGCCCGGCTGCGGCTGGACCCGGCGACCCGCGAGGCGCTCGGCACGGCCTGGACCGCCGAGCGGGACCGGCTCGTCGCGGCCCGCTGTGGCAGCCGGGCCGCCGTCGCGGCGCTCATCCCCGATGCGCCGCCGGCGGCGCCTCCGCACCAGCGTGACCGGCTCACGCACCCCTCGGACACGCTCGGCTGAGCAACGCCCTCGGCCGGCCGACGCACCGGGGACAGGCCTTAGCGCCTGTTTCATGGCTGAGGCGGGGCTGCGGCGGGCCCAGATTCCGCCTGGCGGCGTCCCGCACAAGCCCGGTTACAACACCGGTAGCCTGGCTCCCGCGGGCCACCACCAGACGAAATCTGGACTCCGCCTCGCTCCAACCCCAGTCATGAAACAGGCGTGATCTAGGCGCCGCGACGCAGCAGGGCCACGAACATCGCGTCCGTGCCGTGACGGTGCGGCCACAGCTGCACCGTCGGGCCGGTGCCGGTCTCCGGGAGCGACGCCGGCAGGTACGGGCGCGCGTCGACGAGGTCCACGTCGATCGAGGAACGCCGGGCCGCCTCCGTGACCGAGACCTCCGTCTCGGCCTGATGCGGCGAGCACGTCACGTAGGCCACGACGCCTCCCGGCCGTACGGCGTGGAAGGCGGCCTGCAGCAGCTCCCGCTGCAGGCGGGTCAGCGGCGGCAGGTCGGACGGCTGGCGCCGCCACCGCGCCTCCGGGCGGCGCCGCAGCGCGCCCAGGCCCGTGCACGGCGCGTCGACGAGGACCCGGTCGAAGCCGCCGACGGGCAGGTCCGGGTCCTTGCCGACGTCGCGGCCGTCGGCATTGATGGTGTAGACGGGCAGGCCCGTCGTGGCCTGCGCGACGAGCGCGGCCCGGTGGTGGGCGACCTCGACGGCGGTGACGTGGGCGCCTCGCCCGGCGGCGAGCGCGCCGAGCAGGCCCGCCTTGCCGCCGGGGCCCGCGCACAGGTCGAGCCAGCGCTCGTCGGCGCCGCTGACGGGGGCTCCGGCGAGGACCGACGCGACGAGCTGGCTGCCCTCGTCCTGGACGTGGGCGAGCCCCTCCCGGATCGCCGGGATCGAGGCCGGGTCGCCGCCGCCCGCGAGGACGACCGCGTACGGCGAGTACCGGCCCACGACGGCGCCGGGCAGCGAGGCCGCCAGGTCGGCGGGGGCGATGCGGCCGGGGCGGGCGCACAGGTGTACCGGCGGCGGCAGATTGTCGGCGTCGAGCGCCTGCTCGGCCTCGTCGAGCGAGCCCAGCGCGTCGGCGAAGGCGTTGACGATCCACCGCGGGTGCGCGTGGACGAGCGCGGCCCGGGCCACCGGGTCGGCCGCGCCCTCGGTGCCCTTACCGGCGAGCCGCTCGAGCCACGCGTCGCGGTCCGCCTCGCCGACCCGGCGCAGGACGGCGTTGGCGAAACCGGCCGCGCCGGGCACCAGCGAGCGGACCAGGTCGACCGTGGTCGCGACGGCGGCGTGGGCGCCGACGCGCATGTGCAGCAGCTGGTACGCGCCGATGCGCAGCGCGTCGCGGACCGGCGGGTCGATGCGATCCATCGGGCGGTCGGCCGCCGCGGCGACGATCGCGTCGAGGGTGCCGGTCTGGCGCAGCGTGCCGTAGGTCAGCTCCGTCGCGAACGCCGCGTCCCGCCCGCTCACGCCGTTCTCGCGCAGCATCCGCGGCAGGACCAGGTTCGCGTACGCGTCGTCGCGGTGCACGGCGGCGACGGCCTCGTACGCGGCCTCCCGCGCCGGGTCGATGGCCGGCCGGCGGCCGCGCGGCGGACGGGGAAGACGGTCGTCGCGCCCGCCGGCGGGCCGCGGCCCGGGCCCACGCCGGGGCACCGGCTTCATCAAGAGAGGCTCTCCCCGGACTCGACCCGCGCGCCGCGCGCCCACGCGTCGGCGGGCATCGCCTTCTTGCCGGGGGCGGTGACCGTGCCGAGCACGACGGGCACGGTGCCGGTGCCGACCAGCACGCGGTTGCGCTCGACGGCGAGCACGCCCGGCGCCGGCGCGGGTGAGCCGCCGATGACGGTCGCCGCGGTCAGCGGCGTGACGGGGCCGAGCTTGAGCCGCTCGCCCCGCAACGTCGTCCACGCCCCCGGCGCCGGGGTGCACGCCCGGATCCGCCTGTCGACCGCGAACGCGGGCTCGGCCCAGCGCACCGCCGCGTCCTCGACGGTCAGTTTCGGGGCCGTCGACACGCCTTCATTCGGCTGCGGTACCGCGGCGAGCGCCCCCTCCTCGATCCCGTCGAGCACCCGGACGAGCAGCTCGGCGCCCGAGCGCGCCAGGCGCTCGAGGAGGTCGCCGGACGTGTCGCGCGGCCCGATCGGTTCGGTGAGCGTGCCGAACACCGGCCCGGTGTCCAGGCCCTCCTCCAGCAGGAAGACGCTCGCCCCGGTGATCTCGTCACCGTGCAGGACCGAGTGCTGCACGGGCGCGGCGCCGCGCCAGGCCGGCAGCAGCGAGAAGTGCAGGTTCACCCAGCCGTGGCGGGGGACGTCGAGGGCGGCCCGCGGCACCAGGGCGCCGTACGCGACCACGGGTGCGCAATCGGGCCGCAGGTCCCGCAGCTGGTCCAGGAACTCCGGGTCGCGGGGCTTCGCCGGGGTCAGGACCGCGATGCCGCGCTCGCTCGCCCAGGCGCTGACCGGGGACGGCACGAGCTGGCGGCCGCGGCCGGCGGGCGCGTCCGGGCGGGTGACGACCGCCACGAGCTCGTGCCGCGAGGCGGCGATGGCGTCGAGGGAGGGCAGGGCCACGGCCGGCGTGCCCGCGAAGACGAGCCTCACCGGAGGCCGAACAGCCCGTGCGGGCTGGCCTTGACGACCGGTGGCTCACCAGGGTTGTACCACTCCGCCGCCCGGATCTCCTTCATCGCCTGCTTGCGCCGCTCGGCGTCGAGCCGGTCGACGAACAGCACGCCGTCGAGGTGATCGGTCTCGTGCTGCGCGCAGCGGGCCATCAGCCCCGTGCCGACGATCTGGATGGGGTCGCCGTGCTGGTTGAAGCCCTTGGCGATGACGTTCTGCCGCCGCTTGGTGTCGACATACACCCCGGGGATCGACAGGCAGCCCTCGGGCCCGTCCTGCTCCTCCTCGTCGGGAAACTCGAGCACGGGGTTGATCAGGTGCCCGATGACGTCATCGACGTCGAACGTGAACACCCGGAGCCCGACCCCGATCTGGGGAGCGGCGAGGCCGGTGCCGTTCTGCTGGCGCATGGTGTCGAGCAGATCACTCACGACCTTGCGCAGCTCCTTGTCGAAGTCGACGACCGCGTCGGCGGGCGTGCGCAGCACCGGGTCGCCGAACAGGCGGACGGACTGGACGGTCAAGCGGCACCTCATTTATCCGAAATGCGAGTTTGCCCGAAATCGGGCCTTTCCAGTCTAAGCTAACGTCGGAATGTGCCCGACTCGCCTCGCGTCCTGTCGCGGTCGCCGGCCTGGGTGGTCGCCGGGCCGCCCGGGGCGGGCAAGTCCACGGTCGCGGCCCTGCTGCTGCGCCTGCTCTCCCCCACTCCCGCCCTCCTGGACAAGGACACCCTGTACGGCGACTTCGTGGCCGCGACGCTCGTCGCCGCCGGGCGCCCGCCGGGCGAGCGCGAGGGGCCGTGGTACGACGCGAACATCAAGGTCCACGAGTACGCCGGGCTGGCCGCCACGGCCCGCGAGATCCGCTCCCACGGCTGCCCCGTGCTGCTCTCGGGCCCGTTCACCGGCCAGATCTCCGACCCGTCCCGCTGGTCGGCGTTCGTCGCGGCGCTGGGCGGCGACCCGGTACGCCTGGTGTGGGTCCACTCCGACCCGCGGACGCTGCGCGCCCGGCTGCTGGCGCGCGGCTCGCACCGCGACGGCCAGAAGCTGGCCCGCTGGCCGGAGTTCCTGGCGGCGATCCCGCCGGAGCGCCCGCCGGCCGTGCCGCACCTGGAGGTCGACAACCGCGAAGGCGCCCCGCCGCTGCTACAGGCCCTCGAGTCGGCCCTGCGTCCCTGACCGGCTCGGCACCGGGCACCCGATCGATCAGAGCAGGTCGAGCGGGTCGACCTGGACGCGGACCGCGGCCGCGGACTTGCGCACCGACCTCGCCCCCGCCGCCGCCTTCAGCGACAGCGCCAGCGCCTTGCCCGCCGAGCGGGCCGTGCGCACGAGCATGCGCTCCTGCCCGTCGGCGGCCGGCACCGGGCCCAGCACCTCGGCGCCCGGCGGCAGCTCGGCCAGCGACAGCAGCTCCGCCACCGCCGCCGGCGCTCCGGTCAGCGCCGCGATCCGCGTCGCCGGCGGGAAGCCCAGCTCGCGACGGTCGGCGAGCTCGCGCGCGGCCAGCCACGCCGGGTCGAAGCGCAGCAGGGCCTGCACCGCGACCAGGCCGCCGTCGGCGACGACGACCACGGGGGCGCCGGGGCGGGCCAGCGCCGCGGCCGCGAACCAGCGCCGCAGCGCCTCCTCCGTGCCCCGCAGGTCGGCGCGGGTGAGGAAGGCCCACGCGTCCAGGAGCAGCACGGCGCCGTAGCCGCCGTCGGCGAGGGGCTCGGCGCCGGGGGTGGAGACGACGAGGGCGGGCTCGCGCGGTACCGAGGACAGGACCTCGTCGCGGCCGGAGGTGCGCACGGTGGTGTCCGGGAAGGCGCGGGCGAGCTCCTCCGCGGTACGCCGGGCGCCGACGACGGCGGCGCGCAGGCGGCGGCCGCCGCACTCGGGACAGGCGTGGCCCGCGGCCGGGCGGCCGCACCAGCGGCACACGGGCACGCCGTCGGCGGCGGGCAGGGCGAGCGGGCCGGAGCAGTGGGCGCAGCGGGCCGGGGTGTAGCAGTCGGCGCAGGACACGGCGGGCAGGTAGCCGCGGCGGGGCACCTGGATGAGGACCGGGGCGCCGCCGGCCAGGGCCTCGCGGGCGGCGCGCCACGCGACGGAGGGCAGCCGGGCGGCGGCCGCCTGCGGGTCGCGGGCGCGCTCGTGCTCGCCCACGGTGAGCACCCGGGGCATGCACCGGCGCAGCTCGTCGCGGGCGGCGCCGACCTCGATCGCCCAGCCGGTCTCCACCAGCTGCTGGGCCTCCGCCGTACGCCCGAAGCCGCCCACGATCGCCGCGCAGCGCTCCTGCTCGGCGCGGGCGAGCAGGACCTGCCGGGCGTGCGGGTAGGGCGCGCGCGGCTCGCTGTGCAGGTCGTCGCCGTCGTCCCAGATCGCGACCAGGCCGAGGCCGGCGACCGGGGCGAACGCGGCGGCCCGCGTGCCGATGACGATCCGGGCGGTACCGCGGGCGGCGGCCAGGAACCGGCGGTACCGCTCGGCGGGCCCGAGCGCGGCGGAGAGCGCCACGTGGTGGCCGGGGCCGCCGAGGGCGCGCAGCAGGGCCGCGTCGAGCCGGTCGAGGTCGCGGGCGTCGGCGACCACGATGAGCGCGCCGCGCCCGGCGGCGAGGCAGGTCGCGGCGGCCTCGGCGAGGCGGGCCGGCCAGTCCTCCCCGGGCAGGGCGGTCCACACGGCGCGGGGCATCCGCCCGTCGGAGAGGGCGCGCAGCAGCGCGGCGCCGGCCGTGTACCGCGCCCAGCCGCCCCGGTCGGAGGGGCCGGCCGGAGCCGGTGCGGCAGAAGCCGGCGCGGCGGCCTCGGCCTTGGCGTGGCGGGGCGGCACGGCGAGGCGCAGCACGTCGGAGAGGGTGCCGGCGTAGCGGTCGGCGATCTCCCGGGCGAGCCGGGCGACCTGCGGGGTGAGCACGACCTCGGCGGAGACGGAGCGCTCGAGGAACAGCAGCTTGCCGTCGTGCGCGGAGGCCGCGGTGCGCTCGAGGACGAAGCCGTCGACGAGCTGGCCGGCGAAGCGGACGCGCACCCGGGTGCCGGGCAGCGCGGTGTCCGCGGCCGAGTGCGGGACGAGATAGTCGAAGGGCCGGTCGAGGTGCGGCAGGGGGCTGTCGACGCAGACGCGGGCGACCGGGAATTCGTCGGCGGCGCGTTTCGCGGGGGCGGTGGCGCGGGCGGCGCGGGCCCGTCCGCCGGCATTTCCGGCAATGCGTTCGGCGGCGGCGCGCGGCTTCAGCTCCGACTCGGGGAACAGCGCCGGCTCAATAGGCTCCGGTCGATCATCGGAGGCTTCGGAGAATGGCGTCGGCCGATCAATCCGGGGTCCGGGCTGATCGGCCAACGTCGGGAGTGCGGTGAGCGTCAGGCGCCGGCGGCGGACTTCAGCTCGGCCGTGCGCGAGGCCTGCTCCCACGTGAAGCCGGGCAGCTCGCGGCCGAAGTGACCGTAGGCGGCGGTCTGCTGGTAGACGGGCTTGAGCAGGTCGAGGTCGCGGATGATCGCGGCGGGGCGCAGGTCGAAGACCTCGTTGATGGCCTTCTCGATGCGCTCGACCGGCACGACCTCGGTGCCGAAGGTCTCGACGAACAGCGAGACCGGGTGGGCCTTGCCGATGGCGTAGGCGACCTGGACCTCGCAGCGCTCGGCCAGGCCGGCGGCGACGACGTTCTTGGCGACCCAGCGCATCGCGTAGGCGGCGGAGCGGTCGACCTTGGACGGGTCCTTGCCGGAGAAGGCGCCGCCGCCGTGGCGGGCGTAGCCGCCGTAGGTGTCGACGATGATCTTGCGGCCGGTGAGGCCGGCGTCGCCCATCGGGCCGCCGATCTCGAAGCGGCCGGTCGGGTTGACCAGCAGGCGATACCCATCGGTCTCCAGGCCCAGGCCCTCGAGCTCGGGGGCGATGACGTGCTCGCGCACGTCCGGGGTCAGCAGCGAGTCGAGGGAGATGTCCGGGGCGTGCTGGCTGGAGACCACGACGGTGTGCAGGCGCACCGGGCGCAGCCCGTCGTACTCGATGGTGACCTGGGTCTTGCCATCGGGCCGCAGGTAGGGGATCGTGCCGTCCTTGCGCACCGCGGACAGGCGCCGGGCCAGGCGGTGGGCCAGGGCGATCGGCAACGGCATGAGCTCCGGCGTCTCGCTGCACGCGAAGCCGAACATCATGCCCTGGTCGCCGGCACCCTGCAGGTCGAGAGCGTCGCCGCCGGCGCCCTCACGAACCTCGATCGCGGAGTCCACGCCCTGCGCGATGTCCGGCGACTGGGAGCCGATCGACACGCTCACGCCGCAGGAGGCGCCGTCGAAGCCCTTCTTGGAGGAGTCGTAGCCGATGCCCAGGATCGTCTCGCGGACGATCTTGGCGATGTCGGCGTAGGCGGTCGTGGTCACCTCGCCGGCGACGTGGACCTGACCAGTCGTGATGAGCGTCTCGACGGCAACTCGGCTGTGCGCGTCCTGAGTGAGAAGCGCATCGAGGACGCCGTCACTGATCTGATCGGCGATCTTGTCGGGATGACCTTCGGTGACCGACTCTGACGTGAACAGGCGGCGTGCCAATGGTGCTCCTCAGGGTTACAGCGATCGATAATTGATGTTGCGCCAGAGTGTACGACCTACGGGCGACGCACCGGGCGATGACCCGGCCGCAAACTCGGTGTCACACCACACCTTCCCCGCTTCGATCAGGCAAAACGGTCGGCCACTCGATCCAAAATCCTATCAGCCAGGTCGTCTTTGGACAGTTCGGGCAGCGTGTCGCGGCCACCGTCGGCGCCGAGGATCACCGCCTCGTTGCGCTCGGAGCCGAACGTCTTGTCCACACCGACCTCGTTGACCACGATCAGGTCGGCGCGCTTGCGCCGCATCTTCTCCCGGGCGGCGGCCAGGGCGGTGTCCAGGTCGGCGGTCTCGGCCGCGAACGCGACGAGCACCTGGCCGTCGGGCTTGGCCGCACCCAGCTCGGCGGCGATGTCGGGATTGGTGACCAGCTCGAGCCCGGGCGCCACGCCGTCCACCTTCTTGATCTTGCTGGCGGCGAAGGACGCGGGCCGGAAGTCGGCCGGCGCGGCGGCCATGATCACGGCGTCGGCGGCCTTCGCGGCGGCCACGACGGCCACCCGCAGCTGCTCGGTCGTCTCGACCCGCACCACGTCGGCGCCGGCCGGGTTGGGCAGCGCGACGTTGGCGGAGATGAGCGTGACCCGGGCGCCGCGGGCGACGGCCGCGCGGGCGATCGCGTATCCCTGCTTGCCCGAGGACCGGTTGCCGATGAACCGCACCGGGTCGATCGGCTCGCGCGTCCCACCGGCGGTGACCACGACGTGCCGGCCCGCCAGGTCGGCCCCGGCATCCGTCAGGCCGCGCCGCAGCAGCCGGGTGGCGGCGGCGAAGATCTCGGCCGGCTCGGGCAGCCGCCCCTTGCCGGTGTCGGCGCCGGTGAGCCGCCCGACGGCGGGCTCCAGCACCACGACACCGCGGGAGCGCAACGTGGCGACGTTGGCGCGGGTCGCCGGGTGCTCCCACATCTCGGTGTGCATGGCCGGCGCGAACAGGACCGGGCACCGGGCCGTGAGCAACGTGTTCGTGAGCAGGTCGTCGGCCAGGCCGGTGGCGGCCTTGGCGAGCAGGTCGGCGGTGGCCGGGGCGACGACGACGAGGTCGGCCTCGCGGCCGAGGCGGACGTGCGGCACCTCGTGGGCGCCGGTCCAGACGTCGGTGCTCACCGGCTGGCCGGACAGCGCCGCCCAGGTGGCCTCGCCGACGAAGGTGAGCGCCGCGGCGGTGGGCACGACCCGCACCCCGTGGCCCGACTCGGTCAGGAGCCGCAACAGCTCACAGGCCTTGTAAGCGGCGATGCCACCGGCCACGCCGAGAACTACCCGGGGGTGGTCCCCGGCGCGGCGATCGGTCATCTCGCTCAGGGCGTCTCGTCAATGCGCTCGGCGGTCAGCAGCCCGCTGTTGATCTCGCGCAGAGCGATGGAGAGCGGCTTCTCCTGCGGCGTGGTCTCCACGAGCGGACCCACGTATTCGAGGAGCCCCTCGCCCAGCTGGCTGTAGTAGGCATTGACCTGACGGGCACGCTTCGCCGCGAAAATCACCAAGGCGTACTTCGACGTCGTCTTTTCCAGCAGCTCGTCGATCGGCGGGTTGGTGATCCCCTGCGGGTCTGCCACGGTTCCGGCCACGGATACAACCTCAAAACTTTCGCAATTGACAGCTCACGAACCTGACAACCTTACCAGAGCTGCGACAACGCCGACGCGCCCGGACCGAGGTCCGGGCGCGTCGAGTCATTGCAACCGGTCCGGGGGGACCGCCGGGCGGGTCACTTGCCGCCGGCGAACTCCCCGAGCAGGGCCTTACGCTGCTGGTCGCCCAGGCCGCGCAGGCGGCGGCTCTCGGCGATCTTCAGCTTCTCCATGATCTGCGTTGCCCGGATCTTGCCGATGCCGGGCATCGCCTGGAGCACGGCCGAGACCTTCAGCTTGCCGACGACGTCGTCGGCCTCCGCACGGTCGATCACGGCAGCAAGCGTCGTCTTGCCCTGCTTGAGTTGCTCCTTCAGCTCAGCGCGAGCCTTGCGGATCTCAGCCGCCTTTTCCAAAGCGGCCGCGCGCTGTTCCGGGCTCAGTGACGGGAGCGGCACCAGGTCTCCTCAGGTCCCTTGAAAAAGTGTTGATGGTCTAGCGCCGGGAAAACTAGCGGTCAGAAGCCATTTCGGCAACGTGGGATGACAAGATCGACACCTTGTGAAGATTCGACGATCACGCAGTGATCGCAATTGCGGACGCACAGGATTCACGCGCGCGGTCCGCCGCGGCCCGCAATGCGGCCGGATCCGGACCCGCCGCGAGGACCTCCCGGGACCACGACGGCAGGACCAACCCGATCGCGTCGCCGAAGACATCGCGAAGATCCTCGGCCCGCCCGCCCTGCGCGCCGAGACCCGGCGCGAGGATCGGTCCATTGAGGTTGATCAGCTCGTGTCCGGTCGGCCCGACGGTCGCCCCGATCACCACGCCGACGCTTCCCATAGGGCTAACACCCGCGTTGACCTGCGAAATCTCGTCGATGATGGTCTGTGCGACGGTCCGCCCGCCGGCCGCGACGGCGCGCTGGACGGCCGCGCCCTCCGGATTGGAGGTGAGCGCGAGGACGAACACCCCGAGCCCGTTCTGCTGGGCTTTGTCGATGATTGGGCGCAGCGAGCCGAAGCCCAGATAGGGGCTGACCGTAATCGCGTCGGCGCACAGCGGGGCGGCCGGATCGAGGTAGGCGTCGGCGTACGCGGCGGCCGTGGAGCCGATGTCGCCCCGCTTGACGTCCAGGATCACCAGGCTTCCGGCCTGCCTCAACTGTCGGATAACCGACTCGAGGACCGCTATGCCCCTGGAGCCGAAACGCTCAAAAAAGGCGGACTGCGGCTTGACCGCCGCGACCCGTCCGGCCAGGGCCTCTCCCACCGTACGACCGAACCGTTCCAGGCCCTTGACATCGTCGGAGAGGCCCCAGGAGGCCAGCAGAGAGGGGTGGGGGTCGATGCCGACGCAGAGCGGCCCCAGCGAGTCCATGGCGGCCCGCAGGCGGGCCCCGAACGGTTCGGTCACGACATGCTCCTCGTCGCTGCGACGGCACCCCGGACGAGGCCGGGACCGTGGTAGATGAGGCCGGAGTACAGCTGGACCAGCGCGGCGCCCGCCTCGAGCATCCGCTGCGCGTCCTCCGGCCGGGTGATCCCGCCCACGCCGATCACCGGCAGCCCGCTCTCCTTGGCCACGAACCGTACGACCTCCAGCGCCCGCGGGGCGAGCGGCCGGCCGCTGAGCCCGCCGCTCTCGCCCGTGCGCACCCCGGGGCGCTCGACCGTGGTGTTGGTCGCGATGAGCCCGGCCACGCCCAGACCGAGGCAGACGTCGAGCAGCTCGCCCAGCGCCGAGTCGGTCAGGTCGGGCGCGACCTTCACCAGGATCGGCACCTGCCCGCCCAGCGTCAGCGCCTCGGCGCGCAGCGCGCCCAGCAGGGCCGACAGGTGCGCCTTGTCCTGCAGCTCGCGCAGGCCGGGCGTGTTCGGCGAGCTGACGTTGACGGCGAAGTACGAGCCCAGGCCGTACAGCAGCCGGAAGCTGTGCACGTAGTCCTCGACGGCGCCGGTCAGCGGGGTCACCTTCGACTTACCCAGGCTGATGCCCAGTGGCACCGGCAGCGGCCCGTGCGCGTCGATGGCGGCGCGCAGCCGGGCCGCGAGCGCGGCGGCGCCGGCGTTGTTGAACCCCATGCGGTTGACGATCGCCTCGTGCTCGGGCAGGCGGAACAGCCGCGGCCGCTCGTTGCCCGGCTGGGCGTGCCGGGTGACGGTGCCGACCTCGACGAAGCCGAAGCCGAGCCGGGGCCAGGCCCCCAGCGCCCGGCCGTCCTTGTCCATGCCGGCGGCCAGGCCGACCGGGTTGGGGAAGTCGACCCCGAACACCGTGCGGCGCGCTCCGGGCGGGCTGTAGGCCCGGCGCGCCCGGGGCGCCCGCGCCAGGATGCGCAGGGTCCGCTCGTGCACCGACTCGGCGTCACCGCCGCCGAACCGGAACAGGACCGGGCGGACCGCCCGCTCGTAAAGGCTCACCTGGCTCCCCGTAAGGCCGCGTGTAACTCCTGCAGCGGCCGCACCGACATCTCGCCGCGGATGAGCGCCTCGATGCCCATCACGGCCGCCGCCGCGCCCGGCAGGGTCGTGATGCACGGGATGTCGCTCACCACGGCAGCGCTGCGGATCTCGTAGCCGTCCTGGCGGCCGCTGGAGCCCTGCGGCGTGTTGATGACGAGGTCGACCGCGCTCGAGGCGATGAGCGAGACCGCGTCGCGGTCCCCGTCCCCCTCGAAGTGCTTGGGCACGATCTCGCAGGCCACGCCGTAGCGGCGCAGCACCTCCCCGGTGCCGGCCGTGGCCACGATCGCGAAGCCGAGGTCGGCGAGGCGCTTGACCGGGAACACGATCCCGCGCTTGTCCCGGTTGGCGACGGTCACCAGCACCGTGCCGGAGGTCGGCAGCGAGCCGTAGGCGGCCGCCTGCGACTTGGCGAACGCGTGGCCGAAGGACGGGTCGATGCCCATCACCTCGCCCGTGGACTTCATCTCCGGGCCGAGCAGGTTGTCCACGCCCTTGCCCTCGGTGGTGCGGAACCGCTTGAAGGGCAGCACCGCCTCCTTGACCGCGATCGGCGCGTGCTCGGGCAGCGCGCCGCCGTCGCCCTCGGCCGGCAGCAGCCCCTCCGCGCGCAGCTCGGCGACGGTCGCGCCGAGCGCGATGCGGGCGGCGGCCTTGGCCAGCGGTACCGCCGTCGCCTTCGACACGAACGGAACCGTGCGGGAGGCGCGCGGGTTGGCCTCCAGCACGTACAGCACGTCGTCCTTCAGCGCGTACTGCACGTTGAGCAGGCCGCGCACCCCGATCCCGCGGGCGATGGCCACGGTGTAGCGGCGCACCTCCGCCAGGTGTACCGCGGCCAGCGTGATCGGCGGCAGCGCGCACGAGGAGTCGCCGGAGTGGATGCCGGCCTCCTCGATGTGCTCCATCACCCCGCCGAGGTACACCTCGCCGGTGGCGTCGCACAGCGCGTCGACGTCGATCTCGATGGCGTCGTCGAGGAAGCGGTCGACGAGCACCGGATGCGCCGGGGAGATCTCGGTGGCGCGGCCGATGTAGGCGCGCAGCGTCGGCTCGTCGTAGACGATCTCCATGCCCCGGCCGCCGAGCACGTACGACGGCCGCACGAGCACCGGGTAGCCGATCTCGTCGGCGATCCGCTTCGCCTCCGGGAACGTGGTCGCGGTGCCGTGCGCGGGCGAGCGCAGCCCGGCCTCGGTGAGCAGCCGGCCGAACAGCCCGCGGTCCTCGGCGAGGTCGATGGCGGCCGGCGAGGTGCCCACGATCGGCACGCCGGCGCCCTCGAGGCGCTCGGCCAGGCCCAGCGGCGTCTGCCCGCCCAGCTGCACGATCACGCCCACCACGCCGGGGCCGCCCGCCTCGCGGCCGGAGCTGTCCTCGGCGTGGAAGACCTCGAGCACGTCCTCGAACGTCAGCGGCTCGAAGTACAGCCGGTCGGCCGTGTCGTAGTCGGTGGAGACCGTCTCCGGGTTGCAGTTGACCATGACGGTCTCGTAGCCCTTGCCGCGCAGCGCCATGACCGCGTGCACGCACGAGTAGTCGAACTCGATGCCCTGGCCGATGCGGTTGGGCCCGGAGCCGAGGATGATCACCTTCGGCCGGTCCGACGGGGTGACCTCGGTCTCGTCCTCGTAGGTGCTGTAGTGGTACGGCGTGCCGGCGGCGAACTCCGCCGCGCAGGTGTCCACGGTCTTGTACACGGGCCGCAGCCCGAGGCGGTGGCGCAGCGAGCGCACGCCGTCCTCGCCGGCGAACTCCGGGCGCAGCGCGGCGATCTGCCGGTCGGACAGGCCGGCGCGCTTGGCCCGGCGCAGCAGCGCCTTGTCGAGCACGGCCGCGGCGACGATCTCGGCGCGCAGCTCCACCAGCGCGGCGAGCTGGTCGACGAACCACGGGTCGAAGCCGGAGGCCTCGGCGACCTCCGCCACCGTGTGCCCCTGCCGCAGGGCGAGCTCGGCGGTGTAGAGCCGCCCGTCGTGCGGAGTGCGCAGATCGGGCAGGACCGATTCCTCGCTCTGGTCCGGAGTCGTCCAGAAGCCCGCGGCCTTCGTCTCCAGCGAGCGCATCGCCTTGCCGAGGGCCTCGACGAACGTGCGGCCCATCGACATCGCCTCGCCGACCGACTTCATCGTCGTGGTCAGCTCGGGGTCGGCGCCGGGGAACTTCTCGAAGGCGAACCGCGGGATCTTCACCACGACGTAGTCCAGCGACGGCTCGAAGGCGGCCGGCGTCTTGAGGGTGATGTCGTTGGGGATCTCGTCGAGGGTGTAGCCGATGGCCAGCTTCGCCGCGATCTTCGCGATCGGGAAGCCGGTCGCCTTGCTGGCCAGGGCGCTGGAGCGCGACACCCGCGGGTTCATCTCGATGACCACGAGCCGGCCGGTGCCCGGGTGCACGGCGAACTGGATGTTGCAGCCGCCGGTGTCGACCCCGACCTCGCGCAGCACGGCGATGCCGAGGTCGCGCAGCCGCTGGTACTCCACGTCGGTGAGCGTCATCGCCGGCGCCACCGTCACCGAGTCGCCGGTGTGCACTCCCATCGCGTCGACGTTCTCGATCGAGCACACGACCACGACGTTGTCGTGCTTGTCGCGCATGAGCTCGAGCTCGTACTCCTTCCAGCCGAGCACGCTCTCCTCGATGAGCACCTCGTGCACCGGGGAGGCCGCCAGCCCGCCGCCGGCCAGCCGGTCGAGGTCCTCCGTGGTGTGCGCCATGCCGGAGCCCAGCCCGCCCATGGTGAAGGAGGGACGGATCACGACCGGCAGCCCGAGCTCGGCGACGGTCGCGTGCACCTCCTCCATGGAGTGGCACACGCGCGAGCGGGGCGTCTCGCCGCCCGCCCGGGCGACGATGTCCTTGAACAGCTGCCGGTCCTCGCCGCGGCGGATCGCGTCGATGTCGGCGCCGATCAGCTCCACGCCGTACTTGTCCAGCACGCCGGACTCGTGCAGCGCCACGGCGGTGTTGAGCGCCGTCTGCCCGCCCAGCGTGGCGAGCAGCGCGTCGGGCCGCTCGCGGGCGATGACCTGCTCGACGAACTCCGGCGTGATCGGCTCGACGTAGGTGGCGTCGGCGAACTCGGGGTCGGTCATGATGGTCGCCGGGTTGCTGTTGACCAGGCTGACCCGCAGGCCCTCGGCGCGCAGCACGCGGCAGGCCTGGGTGCCGGAGTAGTCGAACTCGCACGCCTGGCCGATGACGATCGGGCCGGAGCCGATGACGAGGACGTGCCGGATGTCGGTCCGCTTAGGCATTGGTCTGCATCAGCTCCGCGAATCGATCGAACAGGTAGTCCGCGTCGTGCGGCCCCGCGGCCGCCTCCGGGTGGTATTGCACGGTGAAGGCCGGCACGTCCAGGCAGCGCAGGCCCTCGACCACGTTGTCGTTGAGGCAGACGTGGCTCACCTCCACCGCGCCGAACTCGGTCTGCACCCGCCCGTCCAGCGGGGCGTCGACCGCGAAGCCGTGGTTGTGGCTGGTCACCTCGACCTTGCCGGTGGTGCGGTCGAGCACCGGCTGGTTGATGCCCCGGTGGCCGTACCCGAGCTTGTAGGTGCCGAACCCCAGCGCCCGGCCGAGGATCTGGCTGCCGAAGCAGATCCCGAACAGCGGAATCCGGGCGGCCAGGACGGCCTTCGCCAGGGCCACCGGGCCGTCCGCCGTGGCGGGGTCGCCCGGGCCGGGCGAGAAGAAGACCGCGTCCGCTCCGACGGCCCGCACGTCCTGCAGGGTCGCCGAGGCGGGCAGCACGTGGGTGGTCACGCCCCGGACCGCGAGCCGGCGCGGCACGTTGCGCTTGATCCCCAGGTCGATCGCCGCGACCGTCAGCCGGTGCTCGCCCTCGGCCGGCACGGTGTACCGCTGCGGCGTCGTGACCTCGGCGGACAGGTCGGCGCCGAGCATCTCCGGCTGCCTGCGCACCCGCTCGAGCAGCGCCTCGCGGTCGTCGTCCACGCTGGACACCCCGACCCGCATGGCGCCGCGCTCGCGCAGGTGCCGGGTGAGGGCTCGCGTGTCGATGCCGCTGATGCCGACCACGCCCTCCGCGGCGAGGCGGTCCTGCAGGCTGCCGGCGGCGCGCCAGTTGGAGTACGAGCGGGACGGGTCGCGCACCACGTACCCGGCGACCCAGATCCGGTCCGACTCGTCGTCCTCGCCGTTGACACCGGTGTTGCCGATCTGCGGCGCGGTCTGCACGACCACCTGGCGGTGGTAGGAGGGGTCGGTCAGCGTCTCCTGGTAGCCGGTCATGCCGGTGTTGAAGACGGCCTCGCCGAACGCCTCTCCGATGCCGCCGAACGCCTCCCCCCGGAACGTGCGCCCGTCCTCCAGGACGAGCAGGGCCTCTCTGGGCTTCACCGTGTCGCCTTTCCGTTCAGCACCGTCGGCTCACCGCGCAGATAGGTCGCCTCGATGCGGCCGCGCAGTTCCATTCCGGCGTAGGGGGTGTTCCTGGAGCGGCTGGCCAGCGCCGTGGGGTCGACGCTCCAGCGCACGCCCGGGTCGAAGACCGCGATGTTGGCCGGCACGCCGACGGCCAGCGCGGCGCCCTGCCCGGACAGGCCGGCGATGCGCGCCGGCGCCGCGGACATCCACTCGGCGATGCGGTCCCAGCGCGGGCCCATGGTCTGCACCACGATCGCGAGCGCCGTCTCCAGGCCGAGCATGCCGGGCCGGGCATAGGCCCACTCGCACTCCTTGTCCTCCACGCTGTGCGGGGCGTGGTCGGTGGCGACGCAGTCGATCGTGCCGTCGAGCAGGCCCGCGCGCAGCGCCAGCACGTCGGCCTCCGTGCGCAGCGGCGGGTTGACCTTGAAGACCGGGTCGTACTGCGTGGCCCGCTCCTCGGTGAGCAGCAGATGGTGCGGGGTGACCTCGGCCGTGACCCGCCAGCCCTTCGACTTCGCCCAGCGGATCAGCTCCACGCTGCCCGCGGTGGAGACGTGGCAGATGTGCAGGCGGGCGCCGACGTGGCCGGCCAGCAGCACGTCCCGGGCGATGATCGCCTCCTCGGCGACGGCGGGCCAGCCCGTGAGCCCGAGGCGCGCGGCGACCTCGCCCTCGTTCATCTGCGCGCCGGTGGTCAGCCGCGGCTCCTCGGCGTGCTGGGCGATGACGCCGTCGAAGGCCTTGACGTACTCCAGCGCCCGCCGCATGAGCCGCGGGTCGGCCACGCAGTGCCCGTCGTCGGAGAAGACCCGCACCCGGGCGGCGGAGTCGGCCATCGCGCCGAGCTCGGCGAGCTGCTCGCCGCCCAGGCCGACGGTGACCGCGCCGATCGGCTGGACGTCGACCAGCCCGGCCTCCCGCCCCAGCCGCCAGACCTGCTCGACCACGCCGGCGGTGTCGGCGACCGGCGAGGTGTTGGCCATCGCGCAGACCGCGGTGTAGCCGCCCAGCGCGGCGGCCCGGGAGCCGGACTCGACGGTCTCGGCGTCCTCGCGGCCCGGCTCGCGCAGGTGGGTGTGCAGGTCGACGAGGCCGGGCAGCGCGATCCGGTCGCCCTTCTTCGCCGGGTCGATCGCGACGATGACGCCGTCCTCGACGGTGATCTCGCCGACGGTGGTGCCCTCGATCTTCAAGATGTGTGCTCGCTCCTCGCTCACGACTTGCCTCCCAGCAGCAGGTAGAGGACCGCCATGCGCACGGAGACGCCGTTGGCGACCTGTTCGACGATCGTGGAGCGGGCGGAGTCGGCCACCTCGGGCGAGATCTCCATGCCGCGGTTCATCGGGCCCGGGTGCATGACGATCGCGTGCTCCGGCAGGCGGCGCATGCGTGGCACGTCGAAGCCGTAACGGCGCGCGTACTCGCGCTCGGACGGGAAGTACGCCTGGTTCATCCGCTCCCGCTGGACCCGCAGCATCATGACGACGTCGGAGTCCGGCACGACCGCGTCGAGGTCGTAGCAGGTCGCGGCCGGCCAGGCGGCCACGCCCACGGGCAGCAGCGTGGGCGGCGCCACGAGCGTCACCTTCGCGCCGAGCGTGTGCAGCAGTTGCACGTTGGAGCGGGCGACCCGCGAGTGCAGCACGTCACCGACGATGGTGACGTTGAGTCCGGCCAGGCGCTTGAGGCGGCTGCGCATCGTGTAGGCGTCCAGCAGCGCCTGGGTCGGGTGCTCGTGGGTGCCGTCGCCGGCGTTGACCACGCTGCCGTCCACCCAGTTGGCCAGCCGGTGCGGCGCGCCGCTGGCCGGGTGGCGGATCACCACGGCGTCGGCGCCCATCGCCTGCAGGGTGAGCGCCGTGTCCTTGAGACTCTCGCCCTTGGAGACGCTGGAGCCCTTGGCGGAGAAGTTGATGACGTCGGCGGACAGGCGCTTGGCCGCGGCCTCGAAGGAGATCCGGGTGCGGGTGGAGTCCTCGTAGAAGAGGTTGACCACGGTCCGGCCGCGCAGCGTGGGCAGCTTCTTGACCTCCCGCGCCGCCAGGCTCGCCATCTCCTCGGCGGTGTCCAGCACCAGGGTGGCGGTGGGCGCGTCGAGGTCGGCCGCGCTCAGCAGATGCTTGATCATGCCCGGCCCCCCTTGGTCTTGATCAGGACGGAGTCCGTGCCGTCGATCTCGGCCGTCAGCACCCGCACGCTCTCCTCGATCGAGGTCGGGATGTTCTTGCCCACGTAGTCCGCCCGGATCGGCAGCTCGCGGTGGCCCCGGTCGACGAGGACGGCCAGCTGGACGGCGCGCGGCCGGCCGAGGTCCTTCAGCGCGTCGAGCGCGGCCCGCACGGTCCGCCCGGAGAACAACACGTCGTCGACGAGGATGACCCGGCGCCCGTCGAGGCCGCCCGGGGGGATCTCGGTGTGACCCACCGCACGCGTCGCCTGCAGGCGCAGATCGTCCCGATACAGCGTGATGTCCAACACACCGACCGGAATGTCGAGGCCCTCGAAAGCGGCGATCCGGGCGGCCAGGCGGCGGGCCAGCGGTACGCCACGTGTAGGTATGCCCAACAGCACCGTTTCGGCCGCACCGGACGTCTTTTCCAGGATCTGATGGGCAATCCGGTCCACCACCCGGGCGACATCAGCCGCCGTTAGGATGGTTTTTCCCAGCTCAATGCCGGTTGTCGGAGACGACAAAACCAGACCTCCTTCCCCGCCTCACCGGACGGGTCGTTAAAGGACGTCGAACTTGGACAAGCTTCGGACTACCCTAACAACCGTCCTGACCAGGGCTACGGAAGGGTCTCGACCACTTGACCGCGCGTCGTGAGCCAGTTACGGTCACGCTCCGTAGCGATCGCTGGGGAAATCCCTCAGGCCAGTGACTGGGAGTGTCCGTATGCCGTCTGAGTACGCCAAGTCTCTTGGTGCTCGCCTGCGCTCCATTCGACAGCAGCAGGGGCTGTCTCTGCAGGGTGTCGAGGAGAAGTCGGCAGGGCGTTGGAAGGCCGTCGTCGTCGGGTCCTATGAACGCGGTGACCGTGCCGTCACCGTCTCTCGCCTGGCCGAGCTGGCCGAGTTCTACCGCGTGCCCGTCGCCGAGCTGCTGCCCGAGGGCAGCGGAGTGCGCCACGAGCCCACCAACAAGATCGTCCTCGACCTGGAGCGCCTCTACGACGCCGGCGCCGAGGACCTCGCCTACGTCGCCCGCTACGCCCGCGCGATCCAGCAGCAGCGGGGCGACTACAACGGCCGCGTGCTGTCGATCCGCGCCGACGACCTGCGCGCCCTGGCGATCGTCTACGACGCGTCGCCGTCGGGCCTGGTCGAGCGGCTCAACGAGCACGGCGTGCTGGTCACCGACCCGCGCAGCCTGTTCCAGAGCTGACCCCGGGCAGACTGACAGACGGAAGGGCCGCGCCCGGCGGGCGCGGCCCTTCCGCGTGTCCGCGTGCGGCTCAGGTGGCGTAGTCGGCGATGCGGCCGAGGATGCCGTTGAGGAAGCGCGGCGAGTCGTCGGTGGAGAGCGTCTCGGCGAGCTCGACCGCCTCGGTGATCGCCACCGGGTTGTCGATCTCGTCGTTGTAGAGCAGCTCGTAGACGGCGATGCGGGCGAGGTTGCGATCCACGACCGGCATCCGCGCCAGCGTCCAGCCCTCGGCGTAGCTCGACAGCAGCTCGTCGATGCGCGCCGCGTGGCTCTCGACGCCCTCGACCAGCTGGATCGTGTACGGCAGGTAGCCGGGCCGGGGCTCCTCCAGGTTGGCGACGTAGGCGGCCAGCACCGATCCGCGCGACTCCCCCCGCAGGTCGGCCTGGTAGAGCACGTCGAGTGCGCGCTTGCGCGCCTTGCGCCGAGCCGTCATCTGGGCGGTGACCTCACCGCCCAGGAAGGAGCCGTTGGGATTGGTCACGCCCGGCCCAGGTAACGGCTGTCGCGGGTGTCGACCTTGATCTTCTCGCCGGTCGAGATGAACAACGGCACATTGACCGTGGCGCCCGTCTCCACCGTGGCCGGCTTGGTGCCGCCGGTGGAGCGGTCGCCCTGCAGACCCGGCTCGGTGTAGGTGACCTCGAGGATCACCGAGGTCGGCAGCTCGACGTAGAGCGGCGCGTCCTCGTGGGTGGCCACGATCACCTCGGCCTCGGGGAGCAGGAACTTGCTCGCCTCGCCGACGGTGCCGCCGGGGACGGTGATCTGGTCGTACGTGTCCAGGTCCATGAACACGAAGTCCTCGCCGTCGGCGTAGAGGTACTGCATCGTGCGCTTGTCGACCGTGGCGGTGTCGACCTTGGTCCCGGCGTTGAACGTGCGGTCGACCACCTTGCCGGAGAGCACGTTCTTGAGGGTGGTCCGCACGAACGCGCCACCCTTGCCCGGCTTGACATGCTGGAACTCCACGACGGCCCACAGGTCACCGTCGAGGTTGAGCACCAGGCCGTTCTTCAGGTCGTTCGTGGTTGCCATGTGGTTTGACGTCACTTTCGTCACTGCCGGCCTGCAGACCGGGAAAATTGGTCCCGAGCGGCACCGTTGACCGCCGGTGCGGGAAAAGGCCCGGTGATTGTATCGGGCACCAGAAAAAGGCCCGGAACAGTGTACCGAACGAACAGGGCCCTGTTCACCTGTCGTTCACCTTTTGTACACCTAGCTCTGCCAGCGTGCCGGGGTGGGAAGACCGGACATCATCAACCGTACTCTGGGCTTCGCCGGGTCTGTCGCGATCGCGCTGTCCGGGCTCGCCGCCGGGGCGCTTCCCCAGCGGGACCCGTTCGCGAGCTGGCCGCTGATCCGTGAGTTACGCGCCTTCCCACCGGTGGCGATCGCCTGCGCCTACGTCGGCATCGCGCTGCTGTGCGGCGCGTGGCTGCGGTTGCGGAGCACCCTCGAGCAGCAGCGCCCGGCCGATCTCGTGCGCACGCTGCTGTGCTGGGCCGGCCCGCTGGTGCTGGTGCCGCCGATGTTCAGCCAGGACGTGTACAGCTACCTCGCCCAGGGCGCGATGGTGCACGAGGGGCTGGACTCGTACAAGCTCGGCCCATCGGCGCTCGGCGGCCACTTCGCCGCCGACGTCCCCGACATCTGGCAGAACACGCCGGCGCCGTACGGGCCGCTGTTCCTGCGCGGTGCGGCCGCCGTGGTGAACCTCACCGGCGAGCACGTGGTGTACGGCGTCTGGGCGTTCCGGCTGATCGCGCTGGCCGGCGTCGCGCTGGTGGTGCTGTGCTTGCCCGCGATCGCGACGCGCTTCGGGGTGCCCGCCCAGCGGGCGTTGTGGTTCGGCGCCCTGAACCCGCTGGTGCTGCTGCACCTGGTGGCCGGCATGCACAACGACGCGCTGATGATCGGGCTGATGATCGCGGGGATCTACGCCGCCGTGCGCCGCTACCCCGCGCTCGGCGCCGTGCTCATCAGCGCCGCCGCGCTCGTCAAGGCTCCCGCCGCGCTGGCCCTGCTGACGGTGCTGGTGATCAACCCGAAGGCATGGGCCCGCATCGGCCTGGCCGCGGGCGCGGCGCTCGCCGGGCTGCAGCTGGCCTCGGGGCTCAGCACGGGCTGGATCGCCGCGATGGGCACGCCGACCTCGGTGCGCAACGGGCTGTCGGTCAGCACCGACCTCGGCATGCTGCTGTCCGCCTTCGGCTGGCCAGGGCCGATGCAGATCATCCGCACGGTCGCCGCGGTCGCCGGGCTGCTGCTCGCGGGCTGGGCGCTGCTGCGGGCGCCCAACCCCGTCGCGGGACTGGGCCTGGCGCTGACCTCAATCATCATGCTCGGGCCGGTGATGCACCCGTGGTATTTGCTGTGGGCGTTCGTGCCGCTGGCCGCCGGCCTGCGCCAGGTGCCACGGGCGGCGGTGTGGGGCTCGGTCGGCCTGTCCCTGTTCCTGCTGCCGACCGGGGCCCCCGGCTACCCGCAGGCGGTGATCGGGGCGGTCTTCGGCACGGTGGCGGGCCTGCTGTATCTGCGGCTGCGCCCGCCGGCGCCGGAGCCCGCCCCGGCCACCGTCCCCGCCTCGCCGCCTGCCCCGGCCACCGCCCCGGTCCCGGCCGCCGTCACGGTCTGATCAGACCGCGACGGCGGCGTACGCCTCTCGCAGCAGGTCGTCGGCCGGGCCCTCCAGGGTGCCCGGCTCGGCGAGGCCGTCGAGCACCACGAAGCGCAGCATCGACCCGCGGGCCTTCTTGTCGACCCGCATCGCCGCGTGCAACTCCGGCCACGCCCCGGCCGGGTACGACACCGGCAGGCCGAGCCGCTCCAGCACCGCGCGGTGCCGCTCGGCGACCGCGGGCTCGAGCCGCCCGGACAGCCGGCCCAGCTCCGCGGCGTAGACCAGCCCGACGCTGATGGCGTGGCCGTGCTTCCACGCGTAATGCTCGCGACGCTCGATCGCGTGGCCGAGCGTGTGGCCGTAGTTGAGGATCTCGCGCAGGCCGCCCTCGCGCAGGTCGGCCGAGACCACCCGCGCCTTGACCGCCACCGAGCGCTCGACCAGTTCGGCGAGGACCGCGCCGCGCGGGTCGAGCGCCGCCTTCGGGTCGGCCTCGATCAGCTCCAGGATCGCCGGGTCGGCGATGAACCCGCACTTGACCACCTCGGCCATCCCGGCGAGCAGGTCGTCGGTGGGCAGAGTGTCGAGGGTGGCGAGGTCGCACAGCACGCCCGCGGGCGGGTAGAACGCGCCGACGAGGTTCTTGCCGGCCGCAGTGTTGACGCCCGTCTTGCCGCCGACCGCGGCGTCGACCATGCCCAGCAGGCTGGTCGGCACGGTCACCAGGCGCACCCCGCGCAGCCAGCACGCGGCGACGAAACCGGCCAGGTCGGTGACGGCGCCGCCGCCGACCCCGACGACCGCGTCGGAGCGGGTGAACGCGGCCTCGCCGAGGGCGTCCCAGCACCGGGCGGCGACGGCGATGTCCTTGCCGGCCTCGGCGTCGGGCACCTCGATCGGCAGCACCTCGAACCCGGCCAGCGCCTGGATCACCTGCTGGGCATGCTCCCGGACCGGGGCGGCGAACACGACCGCCACCTGGTTGGCGCCTTTCACCAGGCCGGGCAGCGACCCGTACAGATCGCGCCCGATCCGCACGGAATATCCGTCTACCTCGATGTGCTTCACAGCCGGTCCGCCAGGTCCTCGGCGATCTCCTGCGGCGTGCGCCCGTCCGTCACCACGGTCACGGTCGCCACCTCCTCGTAGAGCGGCCGGCGCTGGTCGAGCAGGTGCTTGAGCGTCGCCCGCGGGTTCAGGGCCAGCAGCGGCCGCCCGGCCCCGAGGCCGACCCGCGACAGCGCGTCGGCGAACTCGACGGAGAGGTACACCACGGTGTGCCCGGCGAGCCGCTTGCGGGTCTCCTCCGCGAGGACCGCGCCGCCGCCGAGGGCGATCACGCCGTCGAACGTCTCGAGCGCGTCGGCGATCGCGGCCCGTTCCAGGGCCCGGAAGTGCTCCTCGCCCTCGTCGAAGAAGATCTCGGGAATCGGCTTGCCGGCCGCGGCCTCGATGCCGGCGTCGATGTCGCGGAATTCGACCCCGAGCCGCTGCGCCAGCAACTCCCCCACCGTCGTCTTGCCTGCGCCGGGAGCGCCGACGAGCACGGCCCGCGGGCTCATCGGATCACCAGATTGCCGAGGTATCCGGCGACGTTGCGGCGGATCTCCGCCACCGAGTCGCCGCCGAACTTCTCCAGCGCGGCCTCGGCGAGCACCAGCGCCACCATCGCCTCGGCGACGACCGCGCCGGCCGGCACCGCGCACACGTCCGAGCGCTGGTTGATCGCGGTCGCCGGCTCCCCGGTGGCCACGTCGACGGTCTGCAGCGCCCGGTTGAGCGAGGAGATCGGCTTGAGCGCGGCTCGCACCCGCAGCGGCTCGCCGTTGGTGATGCCGCCCTCCAGGCCGCCGGCCCGGTCGGTGACCCGCCGCACGCCGTCGGGGGTGTTGACGATCTCGTCGTGCGCGACGGAGCCGCGCGAGCGCGCCTGGGTGAACCCGTCCCCGATCTCCACGCCCTTGACCGACTGGATCGACATGAGCGCCGTGGCCAGCCGGGCGTCGAGCTTGCGGTCCCACTGCACGTGGCTGCCCAGGCCCGGCGGCACACCGTACGCCAGGACCTCGACGATCCCGCCGAGCGTGTCGGCGTCCTTCTTGGCCGCGTCGACCTCCTCGACCATCCGCGCGCTCGCGTCCGGGTCGAGGCAGCGCAGCGGGTCGGCGTCGATGCGGTCGAAGTCCTCCGGGCGGGGCAGCAGCCCCGGCTTCGCGGCGACCGAGCCGAGCTCGATCACGTGCGAGACGATCTCCACGCCGAGGGCCTGGCGCAGCATCGCCTTGGCGACCGAGCCGACCGCCACCCGCGCCGCGGTCTCCCGCGCGCTGGCCCGCTCCAGGATCGGCCGCGCGTCGGTGTGGCCGTACTTCTGCATGCCCGCGAGGTCGGCGTGGCCGGGCCGGGGCCGGGTCAGCGGGGCGTTGCGCGCCTGGGCGGCGAGCACCTCCGGGTCGACCGGGTCGGCCGCCATGACCGTCTCCCACTTGGGCCACTCGCTGTTGCCGACCCGGATCGCGACCGGGCTGCCCAGCGTGCTCCCGTGCCTGAGGCCGCCGATGAACTCCACGACGTCCTGCTCGAAGCTCATCCGGGCGCCGCGGCCGTAGCCGAGGCGTCGACGGGCCAGCTCAGCCGCCACGGACGCGCTCGTCAGCTCGATACCGGCGGGCACGCCCTCCAGCATCGCGACGAGCGCCGGGCCATGCGATTCTCCAGCGGTCAACCAGCGCAGCACGTTGTCAGTCTGTCACGCGGCCCTCACCCGGCCCGGACAGGGCAGCACGCATCTCACCCACTGGCGCCTTGGCCCCGGTGAAGAGCTCGAACTGGTCCACGGCCTGCCACAGCAGCAGGTCGAGGCCGGACACGATCGGGCACCCGGCCGTGCGCGCCGCCGCCGCGAGCGGCGTCGGCCAGGGGTCGTAGATCGCGTCGAAGACGACCGGGCGGGCCGACCAGTCGGCGAGCGCCAGGTGGTCGGCGGCCCCCTTCGGTACCGTCGAGATGACCACCGGCGCCGCGGCGGCCTCCGCGGCGGCGGCCCACGGCGCCGCGGTGAGCTCGACGTCGAGCGCCTCGGCGACCGGGCGCAGTTCCTCGGCCGCCTCCGGCCGCCGGGTGTAGACGGTCACGTCGGCGGCCAGGCTCGCCGCCGCGGCGATCGCCGCCCGGGCCGTGCCGCCCGCGCCGAGCAGCGCCAGCCGCGGCGTCCGCGACACGCCCGCCTCCAGCAGCGCGCGGACCATGCCGGGGGCATCGGTGTTGTACGCGTGCCAGCCATACGGCCGGCGCACCAGCGTGTTGGCCGCGCCGATCGCCGCCGCGAAGGGGTCGACGAGTGCCGCGACCCCCAGCGCCACCTCCTTGAGCGGCATGGTCAGCGACAGCCCGGCCCACTCCGGCCCGAGCGAGCCGACCAGCCCCGCGAGGTCCTCCTCACCGCACTCGATCGCCGTGTACGCCCAGCCCGTCAGCCCCGCCGCCGCATAGCCCGCGTTGTGGATCGCCGGTGAGCGCGAGTGGCCCACCGGCTTGCCGAGCACGGCGGCACGCATCACTTCACGCCGTTCTTCTGCGCCTGATCCCACAGCTTCTGGAACTCCGGGTACGTCTTGGCGTACGCGGTGTTGCCGGCCGTGTCGATGGCCAGGAAGAAGTAGAAGTCGTGCTTCGGCGGGTTCACGGCCGCGCTCAGCGCGCTGTTGCCCGGGTTGCTGATCGGCCCGACCGGCATGCCCGACACGTCGTGCGTGTTGTACGGGTTGTTCTTGTTGTGCAGCTCGGAATGCAGCAGCTCGGTCGAGGGCTTGGCACCCTTGCCGGTGATGCGCAGGTAGTAGTTGACCGTGCTGTCCACCTGCAGGCAGTTACACGGGAACTTGTTGCTGTAGACGCGGTTGTACAGCACGCGCACGATGCCCTGCTGGTCCTTGTCGAGCCCCTCGACCTGCGCGATCGACGCCGCGACCAGGGCCTCGAACGGCGAGATGTGCAGGTTGGTCTGCACCCCTTCGATGAACCCGATCTTCTCGATCTCCTGGTTGAACCGCGCGACGATCAGCTTGAGCACGCCGACGGCGTCGATGTTGGGCGGGAAATCGTACGTGGCCGGGAACAGGAAGCCCTCGATCCCGGGCGCGCGCTGCTTGCCGTCCAGGCGGGTGTACCAGACATCGCCGACGCCGAGCGCCTTCGGGTCCTTCGCGGCGTTCTCGAAGTCCTCGTAGGGCAGCTTCGTCGCCTCGGCCAGCTTCTTGAACGAGTCCTGCCACGTCAGGCCCTCTTGCAGGGTGACCTTGTTGACCTGGCGGCTGCGCGGGTCCAGCATCAGCGCCAGCGCGGTGGTGGCCTTCATCTGCTTGCGCATGCTGTAGAAGCCCGGCTGCAGCTTCTTGCTGCGCTCGTCGTTCTTGGCCGCCTCGACGAACGCCTTGGCGCTCTTGACGACGTCCTTCTCCTGCAGCGTCTTGCCGATGTCCCCGGCGAGCTGGCCGGCGATCACCTCGACCGTCACCTCGCCGGTGCCGCCGCCGGTGTAATCGGGAGCGTCGAAAATGCCCTTGATCCGGTCGATCCCGGCGTAGGCTCCGTATGCCAGGCCGCCGACGACCAGCAGGCTGATGAAGAACGCGAGGAAGGTCTTTCCACCTCGGCCCTTCTTCCTCCTGCTCCTGGCCGGGGCGGAGGCGCGGCGCCGGTGACGCGGGCGCTCTTCGTCCTCCCAGGCCAGATTGAGCTCGTCCATCTGCACTCTGCCTCCTGGCGCTCAGCCGCGAACTGCTCCGGCACGTCTGGCGTCGAGCCAACCTTGCAGGATCTCCACCGCGGCCGCCTGATCGACTACCGCGCGCTGACGCCTGCCTCGGACCCCCCGCTCCGACAGCCTACGTGCTGCTGCCACCGTGGACATCCTCTCGTCCGTCAGCACGACCGGCACCGGCGTCGCGTGCTCCGCGAGCCGGTCCGCGTATTGCCTGATCAGAGCCGCTGCCGGGCCCTCCTTGCCGGCCAGGTTGACCGGCAGGCCGACGACGATCTCCACTGCCTCGTATTCACCGACGTAGCGGAGAATTTCGGAAATGTCGGATGGCGTCTCGTCACTCTCCGTGCGCTGATCGCGCGCTACAGTCGCGACCGGACTGGCGAGAATCCCGTCCGGATCGCATACGGCGACACCGACCCGCACCGAACCGACGTCGATACCGAGCCGGCGGCCCCTTGTCCACTGCTCCTGCCCCACACGCGCACCCTAACGGCTGAGGCCACGGTCGCGTCGCCCGCCCGGCACCCGCGCCGTCACTGCGCGCACCTCGAGACCGTCGCCCAACGCGACGCGGCCCGCCCGGAGCACCGGACGGGCCGCAAACGGCAGGCCTCCCGTAGGGGCCTTCTCGCTACAGTGCCTTCTCGACCGCCAGCAACAGATTGGGGGCCTCGGTGGCCGGGACGCCGCCGCCCTGGGCCAGGTCGGCGTTGCCACCCCCGCGGCCGGACAGCGCGCCCTTCACCAGGTCGCCCGCGGACAGGCCGCGCGACTTCCCGGCGCCGTTGACCGCCACGACGAGCGAGGCCTTGCCGCCGGCGCGCGATGTCACGGCGACGACGGCCGGGCGCTCGGCCGGAATGCGGCCGCGGATCTCCTGGACGAGCGTGCGCACCTCGTTGGCCGACGTGCCCTCCGGGGCCTCGGTGCCGACGAACGCCACGCCCCGCACGTCGCGGGCCGAGTCGGCCAGGCCGCCGGCGCCCGCCAGGACCAGCTGCGTGCGCAGCTTCTCCAGCTCGCGCTCGGTGTCGCGCAGCTGGGCCACCGTCTGCTCCACGCGGTCGGCGACCTGGTCGCCGGGGACGCGGAAGAGCTCGGCCAGCCGGGAGACCAGCACGTGCTCGCGCGCCAGGTGACCGAAGGCGTCGAGGCCGACGAGGGCCTCGACCCGGCGCACGCCCGAGCCGACCGACGACTCCGAGAGGATCTTCACCAGGCCGAGCTGCGAGGAGCGCTCGACGTGGGTGCCGCCGCACAGCTCGCGGGCGTAGTCGCCGACCTCGACGACGCGGACCTCGTCGCCGTACTTCTCGCCGAAGAGGGCCATCGCGCCGAGCTTGCGCGCCTCTTCCTGCGACGTGATGAACGCGTGCACGAGGAGGTCGCGCAGCAGCACCTCGTTGACCTGCTGCTCGACATCGTGCAGCACGCTCTGCGGCACGGCCGACGGGGTGTTGAAGTCGAAGCGCAGCCGGCCCGGCGCGTTGAGCGAGCCCGCCTGGGTCGCCGACTCGCCGAGGAAGTTGCGCATCGTCTGGTGGATCAGGTGGGTCGCGGTGTGGGCGCGGGAGACCGCGCGGCGCCGGTCGATGTCGATCTCGGCGAACGCGGTGTCGCCGGAGCGCACCTCGCCGGCCACGACCCGGGCGCGGTGCACGATCAGGCCGGGCAGCGGCGACTGTACGTCGAGGACCTCGACCTTGCCGCCGCCGAGCGTGATGAAGCCCGAGTCGGCGAGCTGGCCGCCGCTCTCGGCGTAGAACGGCGTGGCGTCGAGGACCAGCGACACCTCCTCGCCCTCGCCGGCGGCCGGGGCGCCCAGCAGGGAGCGGACCCGGGTCTCGCGGGAGACCTCGCGGTATCCGGTGAACTCCACCGGGCCGCCGTCGTCCAGCGCGGCCCGGTACACCGACAGATCGGCGTGCCCGGTCTTGCGCGCCTGCGCGTCGGCCTTGGCGTTGGCCTTCTGCTCGGCCATGAGCCGGCGGAAGCCGTCCTCGTCGACCCGCAGGCCCTGCTCGGCGGCGATCTCCAGGGTCAAGTCGATCGGGAAGCCGTACGTGTCATGCAGCTGGAACGCCTTGTCGCCGGCGAGGACCTTGCCCCCCTTGGACTTGGTGTCCGTCATCGCCACGTCGAGGATCGTCGTGCCGGCGCTGAGCGTGGCCAGGAAGCGCTCCTCCTCGCCGTAGGCGTACTGCGAGATCCGGTCGTACTCGGCGGCGACCTCGGGATACGACGGCGCCATGCAGTCACGGGCGACCGGCAGCAGCAGCGGCAGCGACGGCCCTTCCTGCCAGCCGAGCAGGCGCATCGAGCGGATCGCGCGGCGCAGGATGCGGCGCAGCACGTAGCCGCGGCCCTCGTTGGACGGGATGACCCCGTCGGAGATCACCATGAGCGCGGTGCGCACGTGGTCGGCGATGACCCGCAGCCGTACGTCGTCGGGGTGCGACTCGGCGGCGACGTGGGAGACCCCCTGGCCGTACCGCTTGCCGGTCAGCTCGGCGGCCTTGTCCAGGATCGGCCGGACCTCGTCGATCTCGTACAGGTTGTCGACGCCCTGCAGCAGGGAGGCGATGCGCTCCAGGCCCATGCCGGTGTCGATGTTCTTGTTGGGCAGGTCACCGACGATGTCGAAGACGTCCTTCGACTTCACGTTGGTGATCTCGTGCTGCATGAAGACGAGGTTCCAGTACTCCAGGTAGCGGTCCTCGTCGACCTCGGGGCCGCCCTCCTTGCCGTAGGCCGCGCCGCGGTCGTAGTACAGCTCGGAGCACGGGCCGGCCGGGCCGGGGATGCCCATCGACCAGAAGTTGTCCTTCTTGCCGCGGCGCACGATGCGCTCGGCGGGCAGGCCGGTGCGCTTCCAGATGTCGATGGCCTCGTCGTCGTCGAGGTACACGGTGGCCCAGATCCGGTCCGGGTCCAGCCCGAAGCCGCCCTTGTCGACCGGGTTGGTCGACAGCTCCCAGGCCAGCTTGATGGCGCCTTCCTTGAAGTAGTCGCCGAAGCTGAAGTTGCCGTTCATCTGGAAGAACGTGCCGTGCCGGCTGGTCTTGCCGACCTCGTCGATGTCCGGCGTGCGGATGCACTTCTGCACGCTCGTGGCGCGGTTGTACGGCGGGGTCCGCTGGCCGAGGAAGAACGGAACGAACTGCACCATGCCCGCGTTGATGAACAGCAGGTTGGGGTCGTCGACGGCGGGCAGCGGTGCGGAGGGCACCACCGAGTGCCCGTTGGCCTCGAAGTGGGCCAGGAAACGTCGCTTGATCTCCGCGGTTCTCATCCGTGCTGCCGGCCTTCCGGGTATAGGTCTTCGTCCAGGGTCAAGCCGTCCGCGAACGCGGCGTGGATCTCGGCCTCGCGCTCCGCCATCCCGTCGCGCACGTCCTCGACGAACTCGCGCACGCCTGCGGCGATGCCGACGGCGGAGTCGCGCGCCGATGCCGCGATGCCCTGCGGGGTGAAGGCCTGGGCCTTCTTGGCGACCGCCCGCACCACCAGCGCCCCGACGGCGAGTCCGATTCCGAGCCACAGCAGACGCCGCATGGCTCAACCTTTCTATCGATTATGGATGGTGACCGTGTCAGCCCCGCCGACGACGCTGCCTGACCTGCTCACGCACCTCGGCCTCGTCCGCCTCGCGGCGCCGGTTCGCGGCGGCCTTGCGCACGCCGTACCCGAACGCGGCCACCTTCACCAGCGGATTGGCCGCGGCGGCGCTGACCACCGTGGACAGGTTCGCAACGTTCGCGCTGACATGCGACACGTTTTCGGTGATCGTGTCGATCCGGGCGAGCTGCATGTTGACGCCGTCGAGAGTGGTGTGGACCTGGCTCAGCGCGGTGTTCACGTTGTCGATCGTGACGTTGACCCGCTCAAGCATCGGCGTGGTCTGGTTGGCGGCGTCGCGCATGGCCACGGTGGCAGCGTCGATCGTGTGTCGCGACCGCAGGATCGGCACGGCGAGCACCAACACGAGCACGAAGAACCCACCCGACGCTACCAGCGCCGCGATACCGCCCAGGGACACGGTCACGCCGTTCCTCCTTCACCCGCATTGACCTTCACCCGTGTGGAAACGCATTCCAACGCAGGAACCCTACCCTCCGTGATGCAGGCGGCGCGCTTCGACCGGCCGCTCGCCGCACGCTTTCCGCGCCTCGACGCGCCTTTTGCATGAGCTGCCGTGAGGTTTCCTGAGCCCCGGCGGCGGCGTCAGGGGCCGCCGCCCTGGCCCGCACCGGCACCGGCGCCTGCCGGGTCATAGCTGATCCGGTTGAAGACCTTGATCGTCGTCACGGCGAGCGGGCAGATCGCCGTCGGCGCGGGCGCCGACGACTCGGCGTCGCCGGGCGGCTGGGCCGACTGCGACAGCGAAGGCTGAGCCGACGATGCCTTCGCGGACGGCTTGCCGCTCGGCGCCTTGCTGCCCGACGGTCCAGGCGCCGGGCTGATCGTCGGCCGGGCACCCTTGACGTCGCAGACCGCGGCGCGCACCCAGAGGTCGAGGACGTATTCGTCGCGCTGCCAGCACGTCTCGATCCCGTCCACGCCCTCGGTCTGGCAGTCCGGGGTCTTCCACTCGGCCCACCCGGCATCGCGCAGCTTGCCGACGAACGCCCGGTTGGTCTCCTCCGGCCCGCGCGCCGACTCCCAGGTCCGTTGCCGTGATCTGCACTCGTGGATGCACCACCGGCTGCCCAGCGCCCCGTCGGTCGGGTTGCGGGCCGCCCACTCGGGCAGCCTGAGGTCGTCGAGCTCCACGAACACCGGGTCGCGGGAGAGCTCCCGGATGACGAAGAACGCCGCCGGCGCGCTGACCACGGCGAGCACCACGAAGATGATCGTCGCGAACCGCAACTGCCGCGCCCGCTTGGCCTGTGCCAGCTGGAACAGCCTGAACGGTGCGACCTGCGTCGTGGACTCCCAGTCGAACGCCATCGGCGAGCTGGCGGTGCCCCGGTACGTCACTGGGTTGGGATCGAAGCGCGCCAGGTCCACGAACGGCTTGGGCGGCGGCCCGTCCCCGGGGACCCGCCCGCCGGGCGGCCCCGGCCGCCCGCCGGGTGTCGCTCCCTTACCGGGACCCGGACCGTGCCCGGCGCTGGCGGGGCCGTTCGGACCGGTCGTTCCGGCGCCACCGGGCCGTCCGCCGGCAGCGCCGGGAACGCCCGCGCGGCCACCCCGGACCTCCGGCGCTCGCGCATCGTCCGCACGCGGCTCCGGCCCGCGGGTCTCGGAACCACGCTGCTCGACACCGCGCTGCTCAGGACCACGCTGCTCGACACCGCGCTGCTCGGGACCGCGCTGCTCGGGACCGCCGGCGCGAGGATCACCGCCGCGCGGGTCGGCGACACGGGGATCGGGGACGCGGGGGCCCGGGCCCTGGCCGGTGCGGAACGCGGCAGGCTCGTCGGGCTCGGCCGCGCGCCGGCGCCCACCGCCCGCCGCCGAAACACGCCCGGCACCGTCCGGGGGAACGCGCCCGCCGGTGGCCGAGTCGGCCTCGCCCTGCCTTGGCTCGGGCAGCGCCCGCGCCGCCCGGCGCCCGCCGGTGGGCGACTCCTGACCGGATTCCGGCGCCCGCCTGCGCCCGCCGGCCCCGGCCTCCACGGCTCCCTGCGCAGTGCCGGCGGCCGCGGCCCCCCGGGCCTCGTCATCCTCGCGCGCGGCCCGCCGCCCCCGCGTGGGCGACTCACGCCACGGCTCGGCCGGCGCCGCCGGTCGGGAGCCCGAGGTCGACTCGCGCGCACTCTCGCGCGGCACGCGCCAGGCCTGCGTCGGCTCCGGCGCCGGCGGCACGGCAGGGGTCGGCGAACCCGCCGGCACGGCAGGCGTCACCGGCCTCCACGGCCGCGAACCCGACCT
>NZ_JBEPDB010000028.1:0-89931 GCF_040300025.1 Dactylosporangium sp. NPDC000555
GGCCCGGCCCGCGTGCCGGGCCCGCGCCGCCGCCTCGCGCGCGGCGACCGCACCGGGCGGGGCGATCGCACCGCGTGGGACGAGAGCACCGGCACTGCCATCGCCACCTCCGCCGCCACGTCGGCCGCCAGCCCTGCCGGTGCCGCGCGCCGCCCGCGCCCGCAGCCGGCCCGGCGCACCCGCTGATGCCGGTCCCGCTCGTTGTGCCCCTCGTGTGACGGCCGCGGGGCGGTCCGGCGGCGTAAGGTCCTTGGCATGGCCGATGCGCTGGAGATCGAGGTCGCGGGGCGGGCGGTACGGCTCAGCAGCCCGGAGCGGATCGTGTTCCCCGAGCGGGGGTACACCAAGCGGGACGTGTTCGAGTACTACCTGGCCGTCGGGGACGGGATCATGCGCGCCCTCGGCAACCGGCCGACGACGCTGCAGCGCTTCCCCGAGGGCATCGGCGGCGAGGCGTTCTTCCAGAAGCGGGTGCCGACCCGCGGGGTACCGTCGTGGATCGAGACCGCGAAGATCGCCTTTCCCAGCGGCCGCAAGGCCGACGAGCTGTGCCCGGCCGACCTCGCGCACGTCGCGTGGGCCGCGCAGATGGGCACCATCGTGTTCCACCCCTGGCCGGTGCGCCGCGACCACGTCGACCACCCCGATGAGCTGCGCATCGACCTTGACCCGCAGCCCGGCACCGACTTCGCCGACGCCGCGGTCGTGGCCGGCGAGCTCAAGGCGGTCCTGGACGAGCTCGGCTTCACCGGCTGGCCGAAGACCTCCGGCGGGCGGGGCGTCCACGTGTACGTCAGGATCCAGCCCAAGTGGACGTTCGTCGAGGCCAGGCGTGCGGTGATCGCGCTGGCTCGCGAGCTGGAGCGCCGCCGCCCCGACCTGGTGACCACGAAGTGGTGGAAGGAGGAGCGCGGCGAGCGGGTGTTCGTGGACTTCAACCAGATGGCGCGCGACCGCACGATCGCATGCGCCTACTCGCTGCGCGCCAACCCGAGGGCGACCGCGTCGACCCCGCTACGGTGGGACGAGCTCCCGGACGTCGAGCCGGACGACTTCGACCTGCGCACGGTGCCGGCCCGCATCGCCACCACCGGAGACCCCCACGCCGGCATCGACGAGGTGGCGCACGACATCACCGAACTCCTGGAATGGTCGGAGCGCGACGCCGTCAACGGCGAGGGCGACATGCCGTATCCGCCGGAGTACCCAAAGATGGAGGGCGAGCCCATGCGCGTGCAGCCCAGCCGCGCGAAGAAGCCCGCCTCCTGACGCGACTCACTCGATGCGCGGCCCCGGCTCCGGCCGGGGCCGCGGCGGTGGCGTTACTTCGCGCAGGTTGTGCCGGCCGGGGGGACTTTCAGGTCGATCAGGTAGCGGTTGACGGCGTCGATGATGCAGCCCGTCTGGGGGTAGGCGGTGTGGCCCTCGCCCTTCCAGGTGAGCAGGGTGCCGACGCCCAGCATCTTGGCCAGCGCGGGGGCCTGCTCATACGGGGTCGCCGGGTCGCCCAGCGTGCCGATCACGAGGATGGGGGCGGAGCCCTTCGCGGGGCCCGTGGGGTAGGGGTCGCGCTTGCCCGGCCACTGGGCGCAGATCAGGTTCAGGGCCAGGGCGCCGCCGAACAGCGGGTACTTCGCGCGCCACTGGCTCTGCAGGGTGCGGGACTGCTCGACCGTCGGGGTGTCGTCGCTGTCGGCGCAGCCGACCGCCGAGTTGGCGTCGAACATGTTCGTGTAGTGGCCCTCGGCGTCGCGCTCGGCATAGGTGTCCGCCAGCTGGAACATTTTGTCGGGCTTGCCGTTGCGCAGGTCCTGCATCGCCTGGGCCAGCATGCGCCACGACGACTCGCTGTACAGCGACGAAACCACCGCCGTGAACACCCACCCGGTGGTCGCCTTGCGGCCGGTGCCCTGGACGGGGGCGGTGCGCGAGTCGGCGATCGCCTGCATGACCACGGCGCGGGCGTCGGGACCGATCGGGCAGTTGGCCGGGTTGTTCGAGCACCACGTGCTGAAGTTGGAGAACGCCAGCTCGAAGCCGGCCGCCTGCTTCTCCGCGGACTGCTGCATCGACTGCGCCGGGTCGACGGCGCCGTCGAGGACCAGCGCCCGCACGTTCTTCGGGAACAGCTGGGCGTAGACGGCGCCGAGCAGCGTGCCGTAGCTGTAGCCGAGGTAGGTCAGCTGCCGCTCGCCGACCGCGGCGCGCAGCGCGTCCATGTCCCGGGCGGCCTGCTCGGTGGAGAACAGCGGCAGCTTGTCGCCATACTTCTCGCCGCAGGACTGCGCCAGCTTCCGGGCCAGCGCCACGGTCTGCTGGAAGCCCTGGTCGCTGACCGGGTCGGGGTCGATGCCGAAGTTCTCGTCGAGGTCGGCGTCCGAGAAGCACTTGACCGGCGTCGAGCGGCCCACGCCGCGCGGGTCGAAGCCGATGATGTCGAAGCGGCGGGTGATCTCGGCCGGCAGGTAGACGGCCCGGTAGACGCCGTAGTCGAAGCCGGAGCCGCCGGGGCCGCCGGGGTTGATGAACAGCGAGCCGACCCGGTCGCGCTGGGTCGAGGACCGGCCGCGGACCAGGGCGATGTCGAACGTGCCGGAGTCCTTCGGGTGCGCCCAGTCCTGCGGGACCTTGACGGTGGCGCAGCTGAAGGTGACGTTCTGCGGCGGGGTCGGGAAGACGCCCTTGGACGCGTCCGGGCACGGCTTCCAGTCGGCCGGCGGGATGGTGAGGTCGCCCGACCGGGACACGGGGCCCGACGACGCCGCGGACGGGCTGCCCAGCGCGCGGCCGGACGTCGGCGTGGTGAACTGCGGGGGATTGGTGCAGCCGGCTAGCAGGGCCGCGACGAGCAGCAGGGGCGCCAGCCGGCGGGCGCGCCCGATCTTCGGCAACGTCACGGACGACCCGCCAGCACCGATTCGACGTCGAAGCGCAGCGGGCGATCGAGCTGCTCGTAGGTGCAGGATCGCGGGTCCCGGTCGGGCCGCCAGCGCTTGAACTGGGCGGTGTGGCGGAACCGGTCGCCCTCCATCGCGTCGTAGCCGACCTCGACGACCAGCTCGGGCCGCAGCGGCACGAACGACAGGTCCTTCTTGCCGGTCCACCGGCTCACCCCGCCGGGCAGCCGGGTGGCCGCGTCGCCGGCCGGCACCGACTCGATGCTCGCCGCCGGGCTGCCGGGGGCGAGGCCGGCCCAGTTCCACGGGTGGTCGACGACGCCCTCGCGATACGGCGCGAGCTCCTCGACCAGCTCGGCGCGGCGCTCGCGGGTGAACGACGCGGCGACGCCGACGTGGTGCAGGCGCCCCTCGTCGTCATACAGGCCCAGCAGCAGCGATCCCACGATCGGCCCGTCTTTGTGCCAGCGGAACCCGGCCACCACGAGGTCCGCCGTCCGGGCGTGTTTGATCTTGTACATCGCGCGCTTTCCCGGCTCGTAGACACCCTCGGCCGGCTTGGCGATGACCCCGTCGAGCCCGGCACCCTCGAAGCGCTCGAACCAGTCCCGTGCCACGTCGGCGTCGGTCGTCACGGGCGTGACGTGCACGGGTGGCTTGACGCCGTCGAGCGCCTCGACCAGCCGGGCCCGGCGCTGGGCGTAGCCCTGCCCGACGAGCGCCTCATCGTCGATGGCCAGCAGGTCGAACGCCACGAACGAGGCCGGCGTCTGCTCGGCGAGCAGCCGCACCCGGGAGGCGGCCGGGTGGATGCGCTGGCCGAGCAGCTCGAAGTCGAGCCGCGGCGCTCCCGTATCGCGCCGGATCACGATGATCTCCCCGTCGACGACGCAGCGGGCGGGCAGCTGGGCCCGCACCTGCTCGACGACCTCGGGAAAATACCTGGTCAGGGTCTTGCCGCCGCGGCTGGCGAGCTCAACCTCGTCGCCGTCGCGGAACACGATGCAGCGGAACCCGTCCCACTTCGGCTCGAAGCTCATGCCGGGCGCACTGGGCAGGCTGGGAATGCTCTTGGCGAGCATCGGCTCGACTGGCGGCAGGACTGGCAGCTCCACGTCGCCAAGTCAACCACACAGGTACGACAACTTTTCCGAACCGGTTTCAGAAGCGTGCGAACGACCGGACCGGCATCCGCGGCCCGAATCGGGGCGCGCCGATCCCGGCGGCGGCGATCAGCGCGCAGACCCGCCCCCGGTGCGGCGCGAACGGCGCCAGCAGCTCGAGCATGTGCTCGTCGGTGCCGCGGGCCGCCCCGGTCAGCGCGAACGCCACGTTGTTCTTGATGTTGTAGTCGCCGACGGAGACCGCGTCGGCGTCGCCGTACACGGCCCGGGTCACCTCGGCCGCCGTCCACGGCCCGATGCCGGGGATGCTGACCAGCCGCGCCGTGCAGGCGGCGGCGTCCGCGGACCGCTCCAGCGCCGCCGCCCGGGCGGCCGCCCGGCGCAGCGTCTCGGCCCGCTTCTGCTCGATGCCGAGCGGGTGGAAGGCCCAGTACGGCGTGGCGGCGACGACCTCCGGCTCGGGCGGCAGCAGCAGCCCCTCCCGCGGCCCGGGCGCCGGCTGCGAGAACTTCCGCAACATTCGGACGTATCCGTGGTGGGCCTCCTTGCCGGTCACCTTCTGCCCGAGGATCGCCGGCACAAGATGGTGGAAGACCCGCCCGGTCGCGCCGATGCGCAGCCCGGCGTGCTCCCGGGCGAGCCGGGCGACGAGCGGGTGCTGCCGGGACAGCTCGGCGAAGCCGGTGACGTCGTCGCGCAGCCCGGCGATGGCGTCGGCGCGCGCCAGGAGCCAGTCCGCCCCCGGGCCGTACGCCTCGAAGGAGAGCTCGTCGCCACCGAGCACGAGCCGCAGCGTGCCCGGGCCGTCGGGGGTGCGGGTCGCGAACCAGCACGAGCGGGGCGAGATTGACAGCGTCGGGTCACCCTGGATCAGCGCCAGGCCGCGCATGGTGCGGCCCAGGTCGTAGCGCGGCGGGACCTTCACGCCGCGACCCGGGACAGGGCGCGGTGCAGCAGCCGGGCGTCGCCGAGCATGGCGCGCAGCTTACGCTCCAACCCGGCGATCGGCACCAGGTTCTGCGGCGCCCGCGGGTCCTTGTACGCCTGCGACGCGAACCGCGGCAGCGTCACCGCCGACAGGTGCGCGAGCGCGACGGCGCCGGCGTGGGTCAGGTCGGCCGAGCACTCCGCCCGCACGATCCCGGACCACGGCGCCCCGGCCGGGCCGGGCAGCCGCAGGTACCACGCGAAACGGTGCCACGACGTGCCCAGCAGGAACACGGGCGTGCGCTGCCCGCCGCGCAGCGCGGTCACCACGGCGGTGAGGCCGGCCGGGAGGTACTCCACCCGGTGGGTCTTGATGTAGCCCAGCGCCCGGGGCAGGTGCCCGCGCTCCTGCAGCGGCCCGTCGACGATGAGCAGGTCGCCGTCGGCCCGCTCCTCGTTCGACACGCCCACCTCCAGGGCGCGCATGTGCCGCTGCACGCCCAGCGAGAGGTCCTTCGGCTCGCCACGGGAGACCCGCCGGCCGGGGTACCGGATGTTGCCCGCCACGACCGGCGGCAGGTCCTCGGCGGGCGTGAACAGCCCGCGCTCGATCCGCGTGGTGGCCACCCGCGCCGCGCCGCGGCCGAGCTCGCAACGCACCACCCCGGCGGCGTAGGAGGCCGCGACCCCGGGGTGGGTCGTGCCGGCGTCGTCGGTGATCCAGACCCGGGCGTCGATGCGCTGCACCCCGTCGACGATGAGCACGGTCCCCGGCGGTTCCAGGCCCGCCGGCGGGTCGAGCGGGCGCCAGGCGTCCGCGGGCAGCTCGACGTCGGGCTGGATCTGGGCGCTGCTCTGCGCCTGCGGCCCGGAGGTCTCGGCCGCCTCGAACGACAGCCCGTACGCCGGGTCCCACGCGTCGACGTGGAGCCTCACAGCCCCACCCGCTCGATGCGCGCGGTCCGGGCGTCGCGGCGCACCTCGAAGCGCACCGGTATCCGCTCGGCGAGCGCCCCGACGTGGGTGACGACGCCGACCATGCGGTCGCCGCGCGCGGCGAGGTTCTCCAGCGTCACCGCGACCGTGTCCAGCGTGGACGCGTCGAGGGTGCCGAAACCCTCGTCGAGCACGATCGACTCGAGGCTCGCCGACGCCGCCGACATGCCGGCGAGCTGCTCGGACAGGGCGAGCGCGAGCGAGAGGGAGGCCTGGAACGTCTCGCCGCCGGACAGCGTGCGCACCGCGCGGCGCAGCCCGGCGTCGTGGTGGTCCACGACGTAGAACTCGCCCTTGTCGTGGCCGAGGTCGTACTGGCCGCCGGAGAGCTCCCGCAGGGTCCGCGACGCGCCCTCGACGAGGGTGTCGAGGGCCTCGGCGAGCAGCCACCGCTCGAACCGGTCGGCCCGCAGGTGCTGGGCGAGGGCCTTGGCGACCTGGCCCTCCCGCGCGATCGCGTCGCGCTGGGCGCGCAGCCGCTCGGAGTCGGCGCGCCGCTCCTCGACGCGCCGCCGCGCCGCCTCCGCGCGTTCGACGGCGACGGCCGCCTCCCGCGCCGGGTCCCCGCCCGGCGCCGTAAGCCCGGCCCCGGTGAACAGCGCGGCGAGCTCGTCGCGCACCGCGGCGACGCGCCGCTCGGCCCCCCGGACCTCGTCGAGCGCGGCCGGCCGCCCGGCGCGGCGGCGGCTCGCCTCGCCGGTGGCCCAGCCGTGCAGCGTCGCCCAGGCGTCGGCGAGGTCGTCGCGGTTGGCCGGCGCCGGCCCGAACGCGGCGAGGCCGTCGCGGGCGGTGTCGAAGGCGCGCCACGCGGACCGCAGCCGCTCCTCGGCCCGGTCGGCGCCGCCGGCGGCGGCGCGGTGCGCCTCACGGGCCTTGCGCACGTCGGCGCCGGCCTTCTCCAGGCCCTTGGTGAGCCGGTCGATGCCGTCGAGGTCGCGCTGCAGCGCCTCGGGCTGGGGAGCGCCCTCCAGCTCGGCGTCCAGGGCGACGATCCGCTGCTCGACTTGCTGCGCGTGGGCGCGGGCGGCGGCGAGGGCCCGGTCGAGGTCCCGTAGCGTCCGGTCGCGCTCCTCCACGGTCCGGTCCGCGGCGTTGCTGCGCTTCCGGGCCAGCTCACCGGCGGCCTTGGCCGCGACCACGGCCGGCTCGTGCGGCAGATCGGGCAGGTCGTGGACGGTCTGGGTGCACACGGGGCACGCCTCGCCGGCCCGCAGCTGCGGGCGCAGGGCCGCGGCCTGGTCGACGGCCATCGCGGCGTTGTAGGCCTCGAAGGCCGCCTCCAATGCCCGCTTGGCCGCCGAAGCCTCGGCCCGAGCCGCCTCCACGGCCCGCGCGGCCCGGTCGTGCTCCTGGGAGGCCGAGGCGACCCGATCGTGGACCGTGGTGGCCTCCGCGGCCAGGCCTGCCCGTTCGGCGTGCCGGTCGAGCAGGCGGCGCAGCGCGGTCGCGTCGCCGGCGGCCCGCAGCTCGCCGCGCAGCTTCTCCTCGCGCTCCTCGGCGGCCCGGGCGCCATCCACCGCCCCGGCGACGGCGGCGCGCGCGGCCGCGGCCGCCGCGGCCAGCCCGGCCGCCTCGGCGGGCACCGCGACCGCGCGGAGCCGGTCGATCTCCGCGTCCAGGGTGGCCAGCGCGGTCGTGGCCTGCCCGGCGATCCGGCCGGCCTCCTCCAGCCGGGGCGCGATCGCGTCGACGGCCCCGGCGACGCCGCGCAGCGCCTCGACCCGCGCGGCCGCCGCGGTCAGCGCCGCTTCGTCGACGTCGGACAGCGCGGCGAGCTGCTCATCGAGCACCTTGAGCTTGGCCTCGGCGGCGGAGCCCTCGGCCGCGGCCCGCTCCCGGATCCGCCCATACACGTCCAGGCCGAGCAGGTTGACCAGGATCTTCTGCCGCTCGGCCGGCTTGGCGTGCAGGAACGCGGCGAACTCGCCCTGCGGGAGCACCACGCACTTGGTGAACTGCTCGTACGGCAGCCCGACGACGGTCAGCACCGCCTCGTCGACCTCGCTGGGGGTGCCGGCCAGCACCTCGGCGACGTCGTCGGCGTCCAGGCCGGACTCCAGCTTCGACAGGTCCAGCCCTGGCGCGAGCGCCTCCAGCCCGGCGTGCTTGGTGGTGACGGCGCCCTTGGCGTCGCGGCGCACCACCCGGGACAGCAAGTAGCGCACCCCGGCCGACTCGAAGACCAGCCGCACGCGCGCCTCGGCCGCCGACGGGGCGAGCGCGTTGGCGATCGCGCGCCGGTCGCCCCAGCGCGGGACCGTGCCGTACAACGCGAAACAGATGGCGTCGAGGACCGTGGACTTGCCGGAACCGGTCGGCCCGACGAGCGCGAAGAAGTCCGTGTCGGTGAAGTCCACGGTGGTCGGCTCGCGAAACACCGTGAACCCGTCCAGATCCACCCGAATAGGCCTCATGCCGTCACCTCCGCTTCGCTCCGGCGGCGGCCTGAGGATGACCTGCGCCCCTGATGAGCGGCCACTGCGCTTCGCTCCGTACCGCTCATGAATGCATCACCTCGTCGTGCAGGCGGTGGAACAGGGCCTCGGTCGCCTCGTCGGCGTGCCCGCGCTGGGCGAGATAGTCGGCGAACAGCTCCCCGGCCGACCGCCCGGCCCGCGCCCGTTCGGGATTGCCGCCGGCGTCGGGGCCGGGCAGCAGCTTGGGGTCGATGCGCACCTCGAGGGCCTTCGGCAGCAGCTGCTGTACCTCCTCGCGCAGCCCGGCGCGGGGCGCCTCCTGGACGTACACCCGCAGCCACGCCTCGCCGGTGTCCAGTGTGGACAGTTGGGCGAGGGTGCCCCGGACGGTGCGCAGCGGCGTCGCGACCGGCAGCGGGACCTCCCGCACCCGCGCCGCGGTCGCGGCGGTCACGTCGACGACGCTCGCGGTGACGAGGTTCTCCTCCTCGCCGAAGTCGATCGGCAGCGGGCTGCCGCTGTAGCGGATCGGGCACGGCCCGTTGACCTGCTGGGCGCGGTGCAGGTGGCCGAGGGCCGCGTAGTGCACCGAGGACGGGAAGACGCTGGCCGGCACCGCGTAGCCCATGATGGTGTGCGCCTCCCGTTCGCCGCCGCCCATGGTGGCGCCGATGACCGTCAGGTGCGCGGTGAGGAGGTTGACGGTGCCGCCGCCGAAGCCCTGCGCGAGCCGGCTGATGAGCTCGCCGATGTGGTGGGCGTACGACTGCGTGATCTCGGCGGCGGAGAGCTCGAACATCTCGCTGGCGCGCACCGCGTACCGCTGGGACAGGAACGGCAGCGCGACCAGGCGCCACTCCTCACCGCCCCGGGTCGTGCCGGACAGCAGGTGCTCCTCGGGCTTGCCGATCGCGCCGCGGATGGTGATCCCGGCCGCCTCGGCCCACGGGCGCAGCGCGTCGAGGGCGTTGCCGTTGTCGTGGTTGCCGCCGATGACGACGACCTCGGCGCCGCTGCGGCGCAGCGCGGACAGCCCGCGCGTGACGATCCGGGTCGAGTCGGCGGTCGGGGTCGCGGTGTCGTAGAGATCGCCGGCGACGACCACCAGGTCGGGCCGCTCGGCCTTGGCGACGTCGACGAGTCCGTTGATCGCCGCGATGTGGTCGGCCGCCCGCGACTGTCCCTTGAGGACCTTCCCGACGTGCCAGTCCGAGGTGTGCAGGATGCGCAAGCCGGCTCCTTGTCTAGGTCGGGATGTCTTCAGAACGGGATGTCGTCGTCGGACACGCCACCGGCGCCGACCCGCGCCACGACCGCGAACGGGTCGCTGGACTGCACGATCGAGCGCAGCGTCGAGCTGGGCGGGGCACCGGCCTCGGCGGGTCGGGTCGCCCACGACGGGAACGGGAACTCGATGCACAGCGGCACCGGAATCTCCGGCTGCGACACGAACATGGTGCCGGGCTTGGCCAGCAGCGCGCGCTGGCGCTGGGCGGGCGGGAGGAAGCCGTACTCCGGGCGGGCAGCCTCGGCCGGGTCGAGCCGCCCGACCACCCGGATCGCCGAGTTGGCCACGATGCGCCGCTCCACCTCGCTGGCGGTCTGCTGCGCGCCGATGAGCACGACACCGAGGGAGCGGCCCCGCTCGGCGATGTCGAGCAGCACCTCCTTGATCGGGCTGGTGCCCTCCCGCGGCGCGTACTTGTTCAGCTCGTCGAGGACGACGAACAGCAGCGGCTTGGCGGTGCCGGCCTTCTCCTTGCGCTCGAACTCGGTGCGCAGCGTCACGCCGACGACGAAGCGCTGCGCCCGGTCGGGCAGGTTGTGCAGGTCGACGACGGTCACCTGAGCGGACTCGGCGGTGTTGATCTGGTGCGGCTTGCGCGTGGCGAGGTCGCCGCGGATGAGCCGGGACAGGTCCTTCTTGCTGCCGATGAGCCGGCGGGCGAACGCGTTGACGGTGCCCAGGCCGACCGCGCTGCCGGCCCACTGCCCGCGGGTGGCGTCGTCGTTGAGCTGCTCGACGAGGTGGTCGACCAGGTCGGCGTAGGAGTTGAGCCGGGTGCCGTCGATCGCGACGCCACCCTCGGCCGGCTGGGCGACGCGCGCCAGGTGCGCGGTCACCGAGTGCACCACCATCGTGTACTGCTGGCGCTCGTCGTCGGCGTCGGCGAACACGTAGGGCAGCAGCCGGTCGGCGCAGAACTCCGCCAGGGTCCAGTAGAACGCGTCGACGCCGGTGAGGCGGCTGCTCACGTCGGGGGTGCCGGAGGAGTCCCCGGCGCGCGGCGGCGCGTAGACGCGCACGTCCGGGAACGGGCCCGCGGTCAGGCCGAGCCGGGCGTAGGCATCCTCGGTGGCGGCGTCGAGCCGGGCGTTGGGGTGGTCGAGGAACAGCAGGTCCTCGCCCTTGACGTTGAAGATCAGCGCGCGGGTGTTGGCGGTCTCGCCGGCGCCGCCGAGCACGCCGGAGCGGAACACGGAGTACAGCAGGAAGGTGGCGAAGCTGGTCTTCGTCGCCACGCCGGAGATGCCGGAGATCGACACGTGCGCGCCGCGGGAGCCGTCGAGGAAGTCGGCGTTGAGGAACATGGGCGCGCCGTCGCGGCCGAAGCCCATCGGGATCGTGCGGTCCATCCGGTCGAAGTACAGCGCGCCGGCCCGGGCGTCGCCCTGCGCGCGGTGCACCACCGCGCCGGGGGTCGGCGGCACGTACACCTCGGGGTCGACCCGGGTGGTGGTGATCTCGGCGGCCTCCTGGATCGTCGCCGGGAGCGTGCCGTCGGCGACGAGGAAGACGTCGGAGTCGAACGCGACGCCCTCGTGCCGGGCGCGCACGGCGGTCACCACCCCGGCGATGGTCACCGGGTCGCGCTCCGGAAGGTCACGCTTCGTGACGACGACGTCGTCGAGCTGGAGGTAGGCGCCGTCCTCGACGGCGACCCAGAAGGTCAGCGGGGTCGCGTCGGCGGTGCCGAGCACGCGCCCGACGACGGGCCCGCCCGGTGTGGGCGCGGATTCGTCCTCCATGGTGTCGACCCCCAGTACATGTGTTCGCCTGTGCATCGTGCCTCACCATCGGCCGTGGGTTGAAGGAACCACGCCAGTGGTGGATGCGTGAGTGTCCGATTCAAGCCCACAAATCGGGCCAAAGACGGGCATAGTGATCGGTTGTCCACAGGTTGCGGGCGGGTTGTCCACAGGCATGTGGACGGCACTGTGGATCGCGGGCTCACCGGCTGTACCGCAACAGGAGCAGACCCTCCGCGAGGAGTGCGTGACGCAGTGTGAGCAACTGCGGCATGTCGATCGGCGGCCCGGCGGTGATCCGGCCGGCGCCCGGCCCGGCCAGCAGTGGCGAGAGGGTCAGGCACAGCTCGTCGACGAGCCCGGCCGCGGTCAGCGACCCGAACAGCTGAGGTCCGCCCTCGCTGAGGATCTGCCGCAGCCCGCGCTCATGCAGCAGCCCGACGGCGGCGGGGAGGTCGACCTGGTCGTCGCCGGCCACGACGATGTCGGCGACCGCGGCGAGCGGGCCCGGCTCGGCGGCGGCCCGGGTGACGATGATCGGGCGCACCGGGGCGTCGGCGAGGGCCTCGTGCGCCGGGTCGAGATCGCAGCGGGCGGAGACCACGACGAGGGTCGGGTACTCGCTCATGCCGTGCGCGACCCGCCAGGCCCGCCGCTCGGCGTCCAGCCGCAGCGCGTGGTAGCCCTCCTCGCGCAGCGTCCCGGCGCCGACCACCAGCGCGTCGCACAGCATCCGCAGGATGCCGAAGACGCGCTTGTCCGCGGGCCCGGACAGCGGCTCGCTGCGGCCGTCCACGTGCCCGGCGCCGTCGAGGCTGGACACGAAGTTCAGCCGCAGCCACGGGCCGGGCGGCGTGCGGTAGAGCTCGGCGAGGTCGGGTAGCTCGTCGGGGGAGGGCCGCAGCAGCTGCACCCGACGACCTTACTCGCCGGGCGGACCCGTGACCGGTGGCGTAGGCTTCGGCGGCCGATGCTGGCAGTCGCACCAGTTCCCGCCGCGGCACTCGGCATGCCGTTTGTCGCGGCACGCTTGACAGATCACAGCTTCAGGCTGCGCCGCCGGGGCTGCCCGGTCAACAATGTCTGCACCATGGCTCGCATGATCTATCAGCTGCGCATCGCGCTGGACGGCGTGGACCCGCCCGTCTGGCGCCGCGTCCTCGTGCCCGGCGCCTTCACCCTCGACCGCCTGCACCGGGTGATCCAGTTCGCGATGGGCTGGAGCGACCGCCACCTGCACGTGTTCGACATCGACGGGGTGCAGTACGGCGTGCCCGACCCCGACGGCCTGCTCGAGGTCCGCGACGAGCTGGACACCCGCCTGGACGCGGTGGCGGGCAAGGGCACCCGGCTGCGGTACACCTACGACTTCGGCGACTGGTGGGAGCACGACGTCGCGATCGAGGACGTGGTGCCCGCCGACCCCGACATCCGCTACCCGATGTGCACCGGCGGCGAGCGAGCCTGTCCGCCCGACGACGTCGGCGGCCCGGAGGGCTACCACGACTTCCTGGCCGCGTACGTCGACCCGGCCCACCCCGACCATGTCGCGATGCGCGTGTGGCTCGGCCGCGCCTTCGACCCGGCCGCCTTCGACCCGGCCCCGCCGACGACGCTGCTGCGCCGGATGACCTGACCGGGGCCTGATCGGGAGAGGTCTTCCCGCCGCCCGGTCCGCCGCTCGCCGCGCCGGGCCGCCGCCCAGGCCAGCGCCGGCGGCGGTGCCGTATCGCCGGGCCGCTGCTGGGCCGTTCGCACGTCGGGCCGCTGCTGGGCCGCTCCCACGCCGGGCCGCTGCTGGGCCGCTCCCACGCCGGACCGCCGCCGGGCCGCCCCCGGGCCGCTTCCACGTCGGACCGCCGCCGGGGGCTGCTGTATCGCAGGACTGCCAGCGGCCGGCGCCGAGGCCGCTGCCGTATCGTGCCGCCGCAGTGCCGGACTGCTTGAGGCCGCCGGGCCGCCGCCGTGATCGATGATCGTTTTCAGCGCGACCGTCAATTCGCCGCTTGGCATCGCGAGAAGCCGAGTTCGGGCGGCGCAGGCCGCGCCTTCGATCCGCATCGCCCGACCATCATGTTCGCCATGATCACGGAGTAAAAATGCACAACCCGGCAGCGCGATCGCTCCGTGATCATGGAGAACCCCGCGCGCCGTGGACGCCGGACGCATGATCACGGAGACGTTGGGCGCGGCTGCCGCTACCAGCTCGACGTTTCGCCCCCTCGGTCCGCCCTTGTGGAACATGGCGGAATCCAGGTGGGCGCCGCCTAGCCATCTGGGTACAGGTCACCGTGCGTGACGGCGCAAATGGTACATAGCTCGATAAGTCCTGATAAAAATGCTCAGAAAAAGTTCTGATGTAACGAAATGGGAACGCTCCCATCACCCTATTGACACGCTGGCTGCTCGCGGTCCAGGCTCATGGGAGCGCTCCCGCGACTGTGGCCGGTCACACATCCCGCAGCCGCGGGACGCGTCGATTTCGCATGTCCTCCATACCCCGGCGGGCTTCACCCTGCCCGCCGCCACGCATCGAACACCCCACCCGCACCCGAACACCGCACCACGACCTGAGAGAGGGGTCAGGATGAGTTTCACCCCGCGCCGCGTGCGATCCGTCGCCGCGGCCGCGCTGACCGTCGGGCTCGCCCTCGGCATCGGCGCCTGCAGCGCCAAGAAGGACGGCGGCGGTTCCGACAGCGGCGCCGGCGGCTCGGCCAGGATCTCGCTGTCCTACTTCGGCACGCCCGGCTTCACCCAGGCGGTCAAGGACTTCGAGGCGGCCAACCCGAGCATCAAGGTCGACGTCAAGAACGAGGGCCAGACCAAGGACTTCACGCCGAAGCTGGCCCAGCAGCTGTCGGCCGGCAGCGGCGCGAGCGATGTGGTCATGCTCGAAGAGGGCATGCTGCTGCAATACCTGAAGGACAACAAGTCGTTCGCCAACCTGCTCGACCTCGGCGCCTCCTCGCTGGAGGACGAGTACCTGGCGTTCAAGTGGAAGAACGCGTTCACCACGGACGGCAAGAAGCTCGTCGGCCTCGGCACCGACGTCGGCCCCCTCGCGATGTGCTACCGCACCGACCTGTTCCAGAAGGCCGGCCTGCCCACCGGCCGCGACGAGGTCAGCAAGCTGTGGCCCACGTGGGCGGACTACATCAAGCAGGGCGAGGCCTTCAAGGCGAAGAACACCGGCGCGGCCTGGATCGACTCGGCGACGTCGATCATGCAGCCGTACATCATGCAGAACAGCGACACCTGGTTCTACGACAAGAGCGACAAGTACATCGGTGACACCAACCTGGCCGTGCGCAAGGCCTACGACCTGAGCATGGACATGGCCGGCAAGGGCCTGACCGCCAAGCTGCAGCGCTGGCAGGCGGACTGGGACGCCGCGTTCAAGAACGCCGCGTTCGCGACCGTGCCGTGCCCGCCGTGGTACACCGGCGTGATCAAGGAGCGCACCGGCGACGGTGGCAAGAACAAGTGGGACATCGCCACCATCCCCGGCAAGGGCGGCAACTGGGGCGGCTCCTACCTGGCCATCCCGGAGCAGAGCAAGAACAAGAAGGCCGCGTTCGAGCTCGTCAAGTTCCTGACCGGCAAGCAGGGCGGGCTGGACGCGTTCAAGGAGGCGGGCCCGCTGCCGTCGTCGGTCTCGGCCCTGGCCGACCCGTCGCTGACCGGTGCCACCAACGACTACTTCAACGACGCCCCGGTCGGCCAGATCTACGCGGGCGCGGCGAAGGAGCTCAAGCCGATCTACCTGGGCCCGAAGCACCAGGCCCTGTGGGAGAACGCGTTCGAGCCGGCCATGCAGGCCGCCGAGCAGGGCAAGCTGAGCGCTCAGGCGGGCTGGGACAAGGCCATCAAGGACAGCAAGGCGCTGGCCGAGGGCTGATCGGGAAGCGATCGACACCGGGCGGAGGTGGCGTCCGCACGCCGCCTCCGCCCCAGCGACCGGCAACCCGCACGCTAAGGAAGAAGGACCTCCACCATGACCACCAACGTCGAGGTCGCCCGGCCTCGTCACGGGCGAAAGGACCCGGTGACGCCGCCGGGGCGGCGCTCCGTGCGTCTCGGCGGGCTGGACCTCAGGCTCTCGCCCTATCTGTTCGTCGCGCCGTTCTTCCTGCTGTTCGCGGTGTTCGGGGCGTACCCGCTCGTCTACACGGCCGTGCTGTCGCTGCGCAAGAACACCCTGATCGGCGGCGACGCGGGTTTCGTCGGCTTCGAGAACTACCGCAAGGTCCTGGTCGACGCCCACTTCTGGACCGTCATCTACAACACGTTCGGCATGTTCATCGTCGCGACGGTGCCGCAGCTCATCCTGGCGCTCATGGTCGCCAGCTGGCTCAACAAGAACATGCGGGCCCGCACCGCGATCCGCATGGGCGTGCTCGTTCCCAACATCACGTCGGTCGCCGCCGTCGGCATCGTCTTCGGCCTGATCTTCGCCGACCGCTACGGCCTGGCGAACTGGCTGATCCAGTCGGTGGGCTTCGACCCGATCGAGTGGCGCAACCATCGCTGGTCGTCGTGGACCGCCATCGCGTTCATGGTCGACTGGCGCTGGACCGGCTACAACGCCCTCATCTACCTCGCCGCGATGCAGGCGATCCCGAAGGAGCTGTACGAGTCGGCCGCACTGGACGGGGCCTCGGCCTTCCGCCGGTTCTGGCGGATCACGGTACCGCTGATCCAGCCGACGATCCTGTTCACGGTGATCATCTCGACCATCGGCGGCATGCAGCTGTTCACCGAGCCGCTGCTGTTCAACTACGGCCGGATTCAGGGTGGCTCGCTGAACGAGTTCCAGACCGTCGCGATGTACATCTACGAGACCACGTTCACGAACAACTACAACGTGGGCAAGGGCGCGGCGATTTCCTGGCTGCTGTTCCTGATCATCCTCATCTTCGCGCTGGTCAACTTCCTGCTGGTGCGCCGCTCGGTTCGAGGAAACATGACATGAGCACGATGACCCGGACCGCCACGCCCCAACCGGCGCCAAGCGCACCGGAGAACCCGAAGACCCCGAAGCGGCGGTCCCGCCGCGTGCGCAGCGCGTCGGCGGCGCTGTGGCAGGCCAGCCCGCTGACCTATCTGGCGCTGATCATCGCGATCGTGCTGTCCGTGTTCCCGATCCTGTGGTCGTTCATCGTGGCCTCGCGGGACAACAGTGCGGTGACGGCCATCCCGCCGCCGCTCACGCCGGGGGCGAACTTCTTCTCCAACGCCGCCCGGGTGCTGGAGAACACCGACGCGAACTTCCTCTACGGCCTGGTCAACTCGGCCGTCGTGGCCAGCTCCGTGACGGTGTCGGTGGTGTTCTTCTCGACCCTGGCCGGCTTCGCCTTCGCCAAGCTGAAGTTCCGCGGCAAGAACGCGCTGCTGCTGATCATCATCATGACGATGATGATCCCGACGCAGATCAACATCATTCCGCTGTACCTGCTGATGGTGAAGCTCGACTGGACCAACACGCTGCAGGCGGTCATCGTGCCGTTCCTCGTGCAGGGGTTCGGCGTGTTCATGATCCGGCAGTACGCCGAGTCCGCGATCAGCGACGAGCTGATCGAGGCGGCCCGCATCGACGGGGCGTCGACCTGGCGCACGTACTGGAGCGTCGTGCTCCCCGCGCTGCGCCCGGCGGCGGCCGTTCTCGGCCTGCTCACCTTCATGCAGACCTGGAACGACTTCCTCTGGCCCTATGTTGTGCTCAACGGTGACACGCCGACGGTACAGGTTTCGCTGAACATCCTGGCGACCGGTTACTACAAGACCGACTACGTGCAAGTCTTCACCGGGACAGCTCTGGCGATCGTGCCACTGCTCATCGTGTTCATCGCGTTCGGCCGCCAGATCATCGGCGGCATCATGGAAGGTTCGGTCAAGGCGTGACCATCATCGACCCGCTGACGTTCCCACCCGGCTTCCTCTGGGGGGCGGCCACCGCGTCGTACCAGATCGAGGGGGCGGCCACCGAAGGCGGCCGCACCCCGTCCATCTGGGACACGTTCAGCCACACCCCCGGCAGGACGGTGGGCGGCGACACCGGCGACGAGGCGTGCGACCACTATCACCGCTACCGCGACGACGTCGCGCTGATGAGCGATCTGGGGCTCGGCTCCTATCGCTTCTCCATCGCGTGGCCGCGCGTGCAGCCGGGCGGGCGCGGGCCGATGAACAGCGAGGGGCTCGACTTCTACCGGCGGCTCGTGGACGAGCTGCTGGAGCGGGGCATCACCCCGTGGGTCACGCTGTACCACTGGGATCTCCCGCAGGAGCTCGAGGACGCCGGCGGCTGGCCGGCCCGCGACACCGCCGCCCGGTTCGCCGAGTACGCCGCGCTCGTGCACGGCGCGCTCGGCGACCGGGTCCGGCACTGGACCACCCTCAACGAGCCGTGGTGCTCGGCCTTCCTGGGATACGCCTCGGGCGTGCACGCCCCCGGCCGCCAGCACGCCCCGGACGCGCTCGCCGCGATGCACCACCTGCTGCTCGGCCACGGCGAGGCGGTCCGCGCCATCCGCGCGAACGACCCCGGCGCGCAGCTCGGCATCACGCTGAACCTGTACGCGGTCTCGCCCGCCGACCCCGGCAACGCCGGCGACCTGGAGGCCGCGCGGCGCATCGACGGCCTGGCCAACCGCATCTTCCTGGATCCGGTACTGCGCGGCGCCTACCCCGAGGACGTGCGGCGGGACCTGGCGGGGATCAGCGACTTCGGCTTCGTCCGCGACGGCGACCTGGACATCATCGCCACGCCGCTGGACCTGCTGGGCATCAACTACTACAGCCGGCACGTGGTCGCGGCGCCCGAGCCGGACGCGCCGGCCGAGCCCTACTGGCGGGCGCCGACGTCGTGGCCGGGCAGCGAGGACGTGCGCTTCGTCAAGCGGCCCGGCGTCCCGGTCACCGACATGGACTGGGAGGTCGACGCGCCCGGGCTCACCGAGACCCTAGTGCGCGTCGCGCGGGACTACCCGGGCGTCCCGCTCTACGTCACCGAGAACGGGGCCGCCTACGTCGACACCCCCGGTGCCGACGGGGCGATCGACGACGCGGAGCGGGTCGCCTACTTTGACGCGCACTACCGGGCCTGCCTCGCCGCGATCGCGCAGGGCGCCCCGCTGCGGGGCTACTTCGCGTGGTCGCTGCTGGACAACTTCGAGTGGGCGTGGGGCTATTCGAAGCGCTTCGGCATGATCGGCGTGGACTACGCCACCCAGCAGCGGACCATCAAGGCCAGCGGGCACCGGTACGGCGAGGTCGTCAGGCGCAACGGCCTGGCCGGGTAGCGTGCACCGCCCGACACTTGACGAGGTCGCTGCCCTGGCCGGTGTCGGGCGTGGCACCGTCTCGCGGGTCGTCAACGGCTCGCCGCAGGTGAGCCCGCAGGCGCGGGCCGCGGTGCACAAGGCGATCGAGGAGCTGGGCTACGTGCCCAACCGCGCCGCCCGCGCCCTGGTCACCCGCCGGACCGACGCGGTGGCGCTGGTCGTCTCCGAGTCCGAGGAGCGGGTCTTCGGCGAGCCGTTCTTCGCCGGCATCGTCCGCGGCGTCAGCTCGCACCTGGCCGACACCCGGATGCAGCTGTGGCTGGCGATGGCCCAGTCCACCGGGGAACGGCAGCTCGTGCAGCGTCACCTGCCGGACCAGCACGTCGACGGCGTGCTGCTGCTGTCCCTACACGACGACGACCCGCTGCCCGGCCTGCTGGCCGGGCGCGGGATGCCGACCGTCCTGGGCGGGCGCACCGCGCACATGATCGAAGCGGGCGCCGGCCCCGGAACCGGACGACCGGACCGCCCGGACGGGCACCGCGTCGCCTTCGTCGACAACGACAACGAGGGCGGCGCCCGCGCGGCCGTCGAGCACCTGCTCGACCTGGGTCGCCGTCGTGTCGCGGCGATCGCCGGCCCGCAGGACATGGGGGTCGGCAAGGCGCGGCTGCGCGGGTACCGTGCGGCGCTTCGCTCGGCGTCCCGGCCGTACGACGACCGGCTCGTCGCATACGGCGACTTCAGCGAGGCGAGCGGCGCCGAAGCGATGTACCGCCTGCTGCGTCTCAACCCGGAGCTCGACGCCGTCTTCGCCGCCTCCGACCTGATGGCCGCCGGGGCCATCCGAGCCCTGCGCGAGCAGGGCCGGCGCATCCCCGCCGACGTCGCCGTGGTCGGGTTCGAGGACTCCGTCGTGGCCCGGCAGACCCTGCCGCCGCTCACCACCGTGCGCCAGCCGGTGGAGGGCATGGGTCGCGAGATGGCGAGGCTTCTGCTGGCCCGCATCGCCGGCGGGCCGGCCCGCTCGACCGTGCTCGGCACGCGCCTCGTGGTGCGCGAATCGGCCTGAACCGGACCCTGATCCGGTGCTGCCGATCGCGCCCGGAGGCGTCGATGCTGAGACGATTCTGACGGTTTCTCTGAGAGAGATCGCGGGGCGGCGGGTGGCCCGATGACGGAATGTGCGCACAATGGGGCCGTGAACATCCCGTCCCCGGGCCGCCCGCGCTCCGCCGGCCGGCCCACCCTCGACGAGGTCGCGCTGCGCGCCGGCGTCGGCCGCGGCACCGTGTCGCGGGTGGTCAACGGCTCGCCCCAGGTGAGTCCCGAGGCCCGCGCGGCGGTGCGCAAGGCGATCGACGAGCTGGGCTACGTGCCCAACCGCGCGGCCCGGGCGCTCGTCACCCAGCGAACCGACTCGGTCGCCCTCGTGGTGTCCGAGTCCGAGGAGCGCGTCTTCGGCGAGCCGTTCTTCGCCGGCATCGTCCGCGGCATCAGCTCGGCCCTGGCCGACACCCAGCTGCAGCTGTGGCTGGCGATGGCGCAGTCCCCGGCCGAGCGCGAGCGCGTCGAGCACCACCTGACCAACCAGCACGTCGACGGCGTCATGCTGCTGTCCCTGCACGACGCCGACCCGCTGCCGGTGCTGCTGGAGCGCCGCGGTCTGCCGGTCGTGCTCGGCGGCCGCCCCGCCCGGATGCTCGCCGACGACGAGCGGCTCGACTTCACCGCCCAGCTGTCTCAGCTGTCCTATGTGGACGCCGACAACGAGGGCGGCGCCCGCATCGCCGTCGGCCACCTGCTGGACCGCCGGCGCCGGCGCATCGCCACGATCGCCGGCCCGCAGGACATGGCCGCGGGCGTGTCCCGGCTGACCGGCTACCGCGAGGCCCTCGAACGGGCCGGGCTCGGCGTCGACGAGCGGCTCATCGCGTACGGCGACTTCTCCGAGGCCAGCGGCGAGCGCGCGGTGCACGACCTGCTCGCCGCGGACCCCTCCGTCGACGCCATTTTCGCCGCCTCCGACCTCATGGCCGTTGGCGCCCTGCGCGCCCTGCGCGCCCTCGGCAAGCGGGTCCCCGACGACGTGGCGCTGGTCGGCTTCGACGACGTGGCGATCGCCCGGCAGACCGACCCGCCGCTGACCACCGTGCACCAGCCGGTCGAGGCGATGGGCCGGGAGATGGCGCGGCTGCTGATCGCCCGTATCGGCGGCGCGGCGTCCTCGTCGGTGATGGTGGAGACGCACCTGGTCCGCCGCGCCTCCGCCTGATCCGTCCGTTTGCCGATCTCGCCGGGCGGGCATCCGGAGATCGGAGGAGGTGGCAGCTTCATGAGCGCACAGTGGAAGCAGCGGAGGAGCCGCGCACAGAGCGTGGCGGAAGAGGCCTGGGACCATGCGGCGTCGGTGCTGCAGGGCGCCCGGGCCTTCAGCGGCACGGTCAGGGACCGCGCGTCTGACCTCGCCGGCGAGGCGTCGGAGCGCTACGGCGCGGCGTACCACACGGCGTCGGACCGCGTAGGCTCGGCGAGCGCCGAGGCGCGGAAGCGGGCCGGCCTGGCCCTCGACGCGCTCTCCGGCCGCAAGCCGCGCAAGCCGTGGGGCTGGATCGCGGTGGCGGTCCTGGGCGGCGTGGCGGTGGGCTGGGCGGTGGCCGCATCGGCGCCGAGGGTGATCAGGGCCGCGGCGGACCGTTTCGCTGCCGAGCCCGGCGAGCCCGACACGTTCCCGGCCACGGCCGGACTCCCGGCCCCCGACGAGCCCGTCCCCTGGCGAGCTGAGGCCCGTCACGGACAGATCGCGGACGAGTTCTGACCTGTCCGAGACGCCGCCGTGCGTCCAGCGGAACCGGCCGGCGCCGGCGGTCAGCCGTACTTGCGCAGCTCGCGGCGGGCAAGGGACGCGCGGTGGACCTCGTCCGGGCCGTCGGCCAGGCGCAGGGTCCGGGCAACGGACCACAGCTGCGCCAGCGGGGTGTCCTGGCTGACGCCCGCGGCGCCGTGGGCCTGGATGGCCTTGTCGATGACCCACTCGGCCATGGACGGCACGGCGATCTTGATGGCCTGGATCTCGGTGTGGGCGCCCTTGTTGCCGACGGTGTCCATGAGCCACGCGGTCTTGAGGACCAGCAGGCGCGCCTGTTCGATGCGGACCCGCGACTCGGCGATCCACTCCTGGATCACGCCCTGCTCGGCCAGCGGCCGGCCGAACGCCACGCGCTGGCTGACCCGGCCGCACAGCAGCTCCAGGGCTCGCTCGGCCATGCCGATCAGGCGCATGCAGTGGTGGATGCGGCCGGGGCCGAGCCGGGCCTGGGCGATCGCGAAGCCCAGGCCCTCGCCGGCGATGAGGGCGTCGGCGGGGACGCGGACGTCGGAGAAGATCACCTCGGCGTGGCCGCCGTGAGTGGCGTCGGTGTAGCCGAAGACGTGCATGCCGCGCTTGACGGTGATGCCGGGGGTGTCGCGCGGTACGCACACCATGCTCTGCTGCTTGTGCCGCTCCGCCGCCGGGTCGGTCTTGCCCATCACGACGAACAGGGCGCAGTTGGGGTTCATCGCGCCCGACGACCACCACTTGCGGCCGTTGATGACGTAGCCGTCGCCGTCGCGCTCGATGCGGGTGGCGATGTTCGTCGCGTCCGAGGACGCCACGTCCGGTTCGGTCATGCAGAACGCGGAGCGGATCTGGCCCTCCAGCAGCGGCTTGAGCCAGCGGTCGCGCTGCTGCGGCGAGCCGAACTGGGCCAGCACCTCCATGTTGCCGGTGTCCGGCGCGGCGCAGTTGAGCGCCTCGGGGGCCAGGTGCGGGCTGCGGCCGGTGATCTCGGCGAGGGGGGCGTACTGCAGGTTGGTGAGCCCGGCCCCGAGCGTGGCGTCTGGCAGGAACAGGTTCCACAGCCCGCGTTCGCGGGCGGAGCGCTTGAGGTGCTCGATGATCGGGGGCCGGGCCCACGGGTCGTCCAGGGCGGCGGTGTGCTCCTCGAGGACGTGCTCCGCGGGGTACACCTCCTCGTCCATGAAGTCGGTGAGCCGCTCGTGCAGCTCGGCGGTGCGCTCGTCGAAACCGAAGTCCATCAGCTCTCTCCGTTGATCGCTGCGATGCCCTCTTCGAGCAGGGGCGGGACGAGCTGCCCGATCTCGTCGAAGCCCGCGCCCACGGTCTGGCCCCGCGTGTAGCGGTAGTGGATGCCCTCGAGCACGACGGCCAGCTTGTAGCAGGCCATGCCGACGTACCAGTGCAGGTCGTCGCTCAGCGGCGCCGAGCGGGCGTAGCGGCCCAGCAACTCGTCGCCGGAGGGGAAGCCGGCGGCCGGACCCAGCCCGTCCGCGATCGGGTTGGGGCCGGTCCTGACGCGGTCCAGCACGTTCCAGTACGCCAGCAGCAGCCCCAGGTCGGTCAGCGGATCGCCGATCGTGGCCATCTCCCAGTCCAGCACGGCGGCGACGCGCAGCGTGTCCGGGTCGACGATGAGGTTGTCGAGCCGGTAGTCGCCGTGCACGATGCCCGTGCGCCCGGTGGCCGGGACGGTGGCGGCGAGCCGGTCGCGCAGCGCGTCGGCGGCCGGCAGGTCGCGGCTGCGGGAGCTCGCCAGCTGCCTGCTCCAGCGGCGCACCTGTCGCCGCAGGAATCCCTCCGGCCGGCCGAACTCCGCCAGCCCGACCGCGGCCGGGTCGACCAGGTGCAGCTCGGCCAGTGTGTCCATCATGGCGAAGGCGACCCGCCGCCGGCCGTCGTCGCCGAGCGGGTCGGTCTGGTCGCGGTGGCGCAGCACCACACCGGGGACACGGGCCATGACGTAGAACGGCGCGCCGATCACGCCGGCGTCCTCGCACAGCAGCAGGGCCTCCGGCACCGGTACCGCGGTGGCGCCCAGCGCCGAGATCACCCGGAACTCGCGCGCCATGTCGTGCGCGGTGGCCAGCACGTGGCCCAGCGGCGGGCGGCGCAGCACGAAGACCTCGTTGAGGACGTACGTCAGGTTGGACCGCCCGCCCGCCACGAGCTCGGCCGTCAGCGGCTCACCGACCAGGCCGGGTGCCTTGTCGCCGAGGTAGCTTCGCAGGCGGGAGAGGTCGAGACCGGGCGGCGTGGTCATCGGATCAGTCCAGGGCTGAGACACATTCTCTGTCAAGCTCAAACGTTCCGGCATCGACACCGCTGCGAAACGGGGTGGAAATCCGCGGTCGGCAGTCTGTTCGCAGTACCGGAGAACAAGGCGTACACCAACGGCGGCGTACATCCCCGGCCAAGGACGAACGGGAGGTCGACTCCATGCTGCTCAGGCTACGGGTTGTGCTGCCCGACCGTCCCGGCTCACTCGGGCAGGTCGCCCGGACGCTGGGTGTGGTCGGCGCGGACATCGTTTCAGTGGTCGTATTGGAACGGGTCGGCGGTCGTGCGGTGGACGACTTCACCGTGGTGTGGCCGGCTTCGGCCCAGGTCGACCGCGTACTCACCGGCCTCGCGGCGGTCCCAGGCGTGCGCGTGGACGGTGTGTGGCGCGGCACCGAGCTTTCGGAGCCGAGCAGTGGCCGCGAGGTCGCGCTGATCGGACAGGTGGCGGCAAACCCGGACCACGGACTGGCGACGGTCGTGGACGCGGCACCGGCACTGTTCGGCGCGGACTGGGCGGTCGCGATCCTCGTCGGTTCGGACTGGGCGGGCGGCGGCGCGCGCACCCAGTCCGTGCGCCCGGCTTGGTCCGAATCCTCGGTGGTATGCGCCAGTTGGCGCGCTCCGGTTGTCCCCCCTCAGGTGGACATCGCACCACTCCGGCCCCGCGCGGCGAGCGCAGCTGACGGCGTTCATCTCGCCGTCGCGCCTTTCCAGCGTGGGGGGCTGGTCCTTGTTGTCGGCCGCGGCGGGGCGGAAGGCGACGCTGGAGCACCACCGTTCCACGGATCCGAGGTGGAACGGCTGGCGCAGTTGGTCGGTGCAACCGCGTCTGTGCTGGGGGATCGGCTGGCGGGGCCCGGTTTGGCGGAACCGGGTAAGGCGGGGAGTCGCGTTGCCGGGACCCCCGCTCCCGCCGGCACAACATCGTCATGGGCGCCCTGAACCGCCGGCGGGAGGAAGCGGCCATGACGCTCTGGCGCATCCGGGCCACGGTCGACGACCGCCCGGGCTTCTTGTCGGTCCTCACGGCGAGCCTCGCCCTGCGGAAGGTCAACATCCTCTCCGTGCAGGTGCACAACACCGAGTCCGGCGCGGTCGACGACTTCCTCGTCGAGGCGCCCGACGCCCTCACCCGGGCCGACCTGGTCGACGCCGTGCAGCGCGGTCGCGGTCGCGACCCGTGGGTGGCCCGGGCCGACGTGCGCGGCCTCATCGACGAGCCCACCCGGGTCCTCGCGCTGGCCGCGAAGGTCCTCGACGGCTCGGCCACCCTGGAGGAGGCGATCGCGGCGCTGCTCGGCGACTGCGACATCTCCTGGCGGGCCGGCGCCTCGACCGGCGCGGTCGGCTTCACCACCACCGGCATGCAACTGCGGGACCCGGCGGGCGGCACCCTGTACGTCCGGCGGCCGGCGCCGGCGTTCACCCCGGCCGAATACGCCCGGGCCCAGGCCCTGGTCGAGCTCGCCCGCGTGGCCGAGAGGCGCACGGCGGCCTGAGAGCACGCTGAGAGCGCCCCCTCGATCGACGAGGGGGCGCTTCTCGCTGTATGCGTCTACGTGTAGGGTGGCGACATGTTGGTTGGGTACATGTCGGAGGGCGACGCGTGAATGCCCTTGAGTACGCCCGGCTGCAGTTCGGGCTCACCGCATCGTTGCACTTCCTGTTCGTCATGGTCACGCTCGGCCTGGTCGTGCTCGTCGCCGCCATGCAGACGCGGTACGTCGTGTCGGGCAACCCGGTGTACGGCAAGATGGCCCGCTTCTGGGGCCTGCTGTACGCGATCAACTACGCGGTCGGCATCGCCACCGGCCTCGTCATGGAGTTCGAGATCGGGCTCAACTGGGCCGGCCTGTCCCGGCTCACCGGCGACGTGTTCGGCGCGCCACTGGCGCTGGAGACGCTCATCGCGTTCGTGCTCGAGTCCACCCTGCTCGGGATGTGGATCTTCGGCTGGGGCCGGCTCGGCAAGTGGCTGCACCTCGCCCTCATCTGGGGCGTCGCCGCGACCGCGATGCTGTCCGCGTTCTGGGTCATGGTCAGCAACGCGTTCCTGCAGCATCCGGTCGGGTACGCGCTCGACGCCGACGGCATCGCCCGGCTCACCGACTTCGGCGCGCTGCTGTCCAACAGCGCCCTGTGGTTCGCCCTGCTGCACACCGTGTTCGCGGCGATGACGACCGGCGGCATCCTGCTGGCCGGCGTCAGCGCCTGGCGGCTGCGCCGCGCGCATCGAGCCCGCAGGCGGCGCGAGCTCGGGCCGGACGATCACGAGTTGTTCCGCCGCTCGCTGCGCCTCGGCATCCGGGTCGGGCTGATCGGCACGTTCTTCACCATCAGCTTCGGCTACGCGCAGTTCGGCCCGCTCGGCGACAACCAGCCGACCAAGCTCGCCGGCGGCGCCAAGGCGGCCGCCGAGCAGGCCGCGATGGTCGAGCGGTTCGGCCCCGGCGACTACCTGCCCAGCGAGTGGGTCATCCCCTCACTGGAGGCGATGACCGGGATCGCCAACCTGCTGTTCCTGCTGCTGTTCGTCGCGCAGGTGCTCACGTTCCGCGACACGCTGATCCGCCGTCGCTGGGCCCGGCCGGCGCTGTGGATGCTCACCGTCCTCATCCCGGTGCCGTTCGCCACCGCGATCCTCGGCTGGATCGTGCGCGAGGAGGGCCGCCAGCCGTGGGCCGTGTACGGCCTGCTGCGCACCGCGGACGCGGTGTCGCCGATGAGCGCCGGGGCACTGCGATGGTCGACGTTCGGCTTCACCCTGGCTGTCGCAGCCCTGGCCATCGTCGACTGGTGGCTGCTGGCCCGGGCCGCCGCGCGCACGCCCGGCGGCGAGTTCGGCACCGATGAGGAGACCGGCGAGAACCGGGAGCTGCAGCAGGAGGCGATGGCGTGAGCAATCTGTGGTACGGCATCCTGGGCTTCTGCCTGGTGGCCTACTTCGTTCTCGGCGGGCTCGACCAGGGCGTCGCCATGCTGCTGCCCGCGCTGCGCGGCGACGGCGAGCGGCGCGCCGCCCTCAACGCGATCGGCCCGATGTTCCTGGGCAACGAGGTCTGGGCGGTCGGCGCGGCGGGCGTGCTCGTCGCCGCGTTCCCGCGCCTGGACGGCGAGCTCTACGGCGCCACGTACCCGGCGGTGATCGCGATCGTGCTCGGCCTGCTCGCCCTCAACGCCGGCGTCCAGTTGCGCAGCCGCGGCCGGCGCCGGGCCGGCTTCGACGCGCTCATCGCCGCGAGCGGCCTGGCCCTGGCGCTGGGCTGGGGCCTGCTGCTCGGCGTCCTGCTGCACGGCGTCCCGCTCGACGCCGGCGGCCACCTGCACGGCTTCGCGCCGCTGAAGGACCCGCAGGTCTGGTTCACCGGGCTCGCCAACGTCCTGCTGGTCCTCGTCCACGGTGCGGCCTTCCTGGTCTGGCGCCTCGACGCGGGGCCGGCGCGGGAGCGGATGCGCCGGCTTGTCGTTCGGCTCGGTCCGGCCGCGGGCGGCGTCGCCGTGCTCGTCCTCGGCGGCTGGTACCTCAAGGCGCCCGCGGGCATCCGACACCCGGTCACCGGGACCGTTCTGGCCCTCGTGATCGCCCTTGCCGTCGTCGCCGCCGGGCTCGCGGCGAAGAGACTCACGGCGACGAGAGGTGGCGGGCGGGTGTTCGCGGCGAGCGCTGTGGCGTGCGCCCTACCCGTGCTCGCGGCGGCGTCGGCCCTGTTCCCGGCCGTGCTAGCGTCCACGATGGACCCGGGCGCGACGGTGACCGTCGACGACGCGGCCGCCGGCGGCGAAACGCTGCGGCTGCTCGCCATCGGCGCGGCGCCGCTGATCGCGGTGCTCGTCGCCGTCCAGGCCGCCTGCTGGTGGCTCTTCCGAGCCACGGGCAGTCGCCGGACGTCTCTGTACTGGTAGGTCGCGACACGTGGACAGACGACTGCTGCGGCTCGGCCCGGTGCGCCGCTACGCGGTGGTGCTGGCCGGGTCGGCGCTGCTGGCCGCGGTGCTCGTCGTCGCGCAGGCGGTGAGCCTCGCCACGCTGCTCGCCGCGGCCGTCGCCGGCCGGCTCGACCGCCCGCAGACGGCCGGGTGGCTGGCCGTCTGCCTGGCCGCGGTGGTGCTGCGCGGCCTGCACGCCGGCGCGCTCGGCTCGATCGCCGGCCGGGCCGCCGCGGGGGTCAAGGCGCACCTGCGGGAGGAGCTGCTCGACGCCGCCGCCCGGCGCGGGCCGGCCTGGCTCACCGGCCGGCGCGCCGGCGAGCTGGCCACCCTCGCCGGGCGCGGGGTCGACGGCCTCGACGGGTACCTCACCGGCTACCTGCCGCAGGTGTTCCTCGCCGCCTTCGTCCCGCTCGCCACGCTGGCCTGGCTGGCGTTCACCGACCTGACCTCGGCGGTCGTCGTCGCGCTGACGCTGCCGCTCATCCCGGTCTTCGGCGTCCTCGTCGGCAAGGTGACCGGCGCGCGCACCGCTCGGCAGTGGCACCTGCTCAGCCGGCTCGGCGGGCACTTCCTCGACACCGTGCGCGGCCTGCCGACGCTGCGCGCGTTCGGCCGCGAGCCGGCCTACGTGCGGCGGGTGCGCGAGACCGCGGAGGCGTACCGCGCCGCGACCATGCGCACCCTGCGCCTGGCGTTCCTGTCGGCGCTGGTGCTGGAGCTCGTCGCCACCGTCTCGGTCGCGCTCGTGGCCGTGCCGGTCGGCCTGCGGCTGCTGCACGGCGGGCTGACGCTGAGCGCCGCGCTCGTGGTGCTGCTGCTGGCGCCCGAGGCCTACCTGCCGCTGCGGGCGCTGGGCACGAAGTTCCACGCCAGCCAGGAGGGGCTCGCCGCGTCGGCGGAGATCCATGCGGTACTGCTGGATCGCCCCTCCGCCACGACCGAGCCCCGCCTGCCCCCGTCCGGCGCCGCCATCGCCCTGGACCGGGTCGAGGTCCGCTACGGCGACGTCGTCGCGCTGCGCGACGCGACCCTGCGGATCGAGTCCGGCGACCGGATCGCGCTGGTCGGCCCCAGCGGCGGCGGCAAGTCCACGCTGCTGTCGCTGATCCTCGGCTTCACCGCCCCGACCGCGGGCCGCGTCCTGGTCGGCGGGGCCGATCTCGCCGGCCTCGACCTGGCCGCCTGGCGCGCCCGGCTGGCCTGGATGCCGCAGCGGCCGCACCTGTTCGCCGGCACGGTCGCGGACAACATCCGCCTCGGGGCCCCGGACGCCCCACTGGACGCGGTGGTCGACGCCGCGGTGGCCGCCGAGGCGGACGGGTTCGTGCGGGCGCTCCCGCGCGGGTACGACACCGACCTCGGCGCGCACGGCCTGTCCAGCGGCCAGCGGCAGCGCCTGGCGATGGCCCGCGCCTGGCTGCGCGCCGATGCCTCGGTGCTGCTGTTCGACGAGCCGACCGCGCGCCTCGACCCGGCCAGCGAGGCCGCGGTGGTGGCCTCGGCGGCCCGGCTGGCGGCCGGCCGCACCGCTCTACTCGTGGCGCACCGCCCGGCCCTGCTGTCCATCGCGACCCGCACGGTGACGGTCGACGGCGGCCTCGCCGAGCTGCGCCCGGCGGTGGCGGCCCAATGACGTCGGGAGTCGTGGCCGGTTCGCTGACGCGCGGGGCCCTGCTCAGGCCCGGGGCGCTGATGCGGCTCGTGTTCGCCGGGCTGCTCGCGGTGCTCACCGAGGCGGCCGGCGTCGGGCTCGTCGGCACCGCGACCTGGATGATCGTGCGCGCGGCCGAGCAGCCGCCCCTCGCGGCGCTCGCCGTGGCCATCGCCGCCGTGCGGGCCTTCGCGCTGCTCAAGGGCGGCATCCGCTACGCCGAACGGCTCGCCTCCCACGACGTGGTCCTGCGCGTGCTCGCCGACCTGCGCGCCCGGGCGTTCGCCGCCCTGGCCGCGCGCCGGGACCCGGCCTGGCAGTCCTCCTCGCCGGGTGCCTCCCACGCCGACGCGCTCAGCCGCGTGGTGTCCGATGTGGACGCCGTGCAGGACCTGCTCCTGCGGGCGGTGCTGCCGGCCGCGGTGGCCGGCGTCGTCGGGGTGGCCGCCGTGGCCGGGGTCGGCGCCGCCGACATCCGCGCGGGTGCGCTGCTCGCCGCCGGGCTGTTCGTCGCGGGCGTCGCGCTGCCCCTGCTCGGCAACGCCCTCGCCCGGACCGGGCCCGCGTCGGCGGCGGCGATCGCCCGCACCCGCGGCGAGGTCGCGGAGTCTACTGTGGACCTCGTCCACGGGGCCGCGGAGCTGACCGCGTTCGGCGCCATGCCGGCCGCGCTCGCCGAGGCGTCGGCGCGCGGCCGGCGGCTGGCCCGCCTGGAGGCGCGCGCCGCGGCCGTGACCGGGCTCGTGACCGGGTTCGCGGCGGTGGTACCAGCGGCCACCGCCGTGGGCATCGCCGCGCTCGTGCACGGCCCCGCCGCCCCGGTGCTCGCGCTCGTGGCGCTCACTGTCGGCGAGGTGGTGACCCCGCTCGCCGCGGCCGCCGCCCGCCAGAGCGAGGTCGGCGGCGCCGTGCAGCGCGTCCGGGCGCTTGTCGGCGACCGCACCGGCGACCGCGACGACATGGCCGAAGGACCGCGGCGGCGGGCGTTGCGGGAGCCCGTCGACGTGCGGCTGCGCGGGGTCACGGTCCGCTATCCGCACGGCGTGCGGGCCGCGCTCGAGGGCGTCGACCTCGACCTGCCCGCCGGCCGGCGGGTCGCCGTCGTGGGCAGCAGCGGGGCCGGGAAGTCGACGCTGCTGGACGCCATCGCCGGGCGGGTGCCCGTCGCCGGCGGACGTGTCGACGGGGTGCCCGCCGGGGCCGAGCGGTGGCAGGTGGCCGGGGGCGTGTTCGCCGACGCGCACGTGTTCCACGCCACCGTGCGGGACAACCTCACGCTCGGCCGGGACGGGTTCGGCGACCGCGAGCTGCGGCGCGCGCTGGAGTCGGCGGGGCTGCCCGAGTACGGCGACCGCCTCGACGAGCTCGTCGGCGAGGACGGTGGGCGGCTGTCGGGCGGGCAGCGGCAGCGGCTGCTGCTGGCCCGGGCGCTCGTGGACGCGCCGCCGGTACTGCTGCTGGACGAGCCCACCGAGGGCCTCGACCCGGCCGCGGCGGACGCCGTGCTGGCCACAGCGCTGCGGGCGGCGGGGGAGCGCACGGTGGTGGTCGTCACCCACCGGCGGGCCGACCTGGCCCGCTTCGACGAGGTGGTGACTGTCGAGGGCGGCCGGCTGGCGGGCCCCGTGGCCGGCTGATGCTCCGGCGAGCGGTTGACGCGACCGACGGCCGGTGTGAGACCCTGGAACCCGTGGAGGGGGTGCCGCAGCGTGACGCGACCCGGATCGGTGCTGATCCGATCGGGGACTATGTCACGGTCCTGGCCGCCACGTTGCGCGGGCCGCGCCGCACACGCGCCGAGATGATCACCGAGGCGCGGCACAGCCTGGAGGACGCGGCCGCCGCCTTCGAGGACGAGGGCCTGGAGCCGCTGGCCGCACGGCGCCGGGCGGTGCGCGAGTTCGGCACGCACGGGCAGGTCGTCCCCGCATACCAGGCCGAGCTCGCCGCCCAGCAGGGTCGCCGCACGGCGACGTGGATCGCGCTTGCCCTGCCCCTGGTCAACCTGCTCGCGCCGCTGATGTGGTGGGACAGCCCGTGGGGCGCGGCCGAACCCGCCAGCCACCTGTACTGGGTGCTCGTCGACCACTTCAAGGCCGCGTCGTTCCTCGCCGCCGGGATCGCCGCCCTGGTGGTCGCGGGCTTCTCGTGGGGCAGCCGCTATCTGCGCGACGGCGTGCGGTACACGCGGATCGTCGGCCTCGGCGCCGTCACGTTCCTCGGGCTGCACGGGCTGGTCGGGGCCGCGGTGTTCGGGCTGAGCGTCTACCAGTGGCCAGCCGCGGCGACGTGGCCGCCGGCGCTGGCAGGCATGGCGGTCAACACGGCCGCGTTCGGCTACGCCGGCCTGCTCGCGGTTCGCTGCGTCCAGTGCACCCGCACGGCCCTGCGCAACCGCCACGCCGCCATCGCCTGAGCTGAGCCGCCAGAACGGGACCGCGTCACACCGATGGTGCGGGAGGCGGCAGGAGCACCGCGCCGATCGTGGCCGTGAACTCCTGCCAGGCCGAGCGCTCCTCGGACAGCACCCGCCGCCCGGCGTTGGTGAGGCGATACGTGCGCCGCTCCCGGCCGCCGACCGTGGACCACGCGCTCTCCACGTAACCGGCCCGCTCGAGCCGCCGCAGCGCCGGATAGACGGTGCCGGTCGGCAGCGACAGCGAACCGCCGCTGCGCTCCTGCAGGGCCTCGATGATCGCATACCCGTGGCGGGGTTCGCCGTCGAGCACCGCGAGCAGGAGTGCGTCGAGATGCCCGCGTAGCGCGTCCGCCTTCATGTGTAGCGAGTCTACGGGTTAGCGTGCCGCCGCGCCACGGCAGGGTTTAGCTGGCCGGCTGTTGGGCAGTCCCGTCGCACACATGGGACGGGGGAGCGGGCGGGATGGCGCGGCAGGAACGGACTTCGACGACTGGGCGGCGGTCGTGAGGCGGCGATCGGAGGCCGCGCGGGACATCGACCTGCAGTGGCCGACCGGCCTGGGCACCGCCCTCGCCCTCGCCTCGGGCCGTGCGCTGTCGTACCGGCGCGGCGTGCCCCGGCCGGTCCTTGCCGCGCCCCGCTGGAGCGCCGCCCGCGGCCGGCACGCCCGCCGCGACCCCGGCACCACGCTCGACGCGGGCGTGGTCGCACGGTGGCTGGCCGGGCAGCTGCCGCCGGGCCGCTACAACGGCCTGGTCGTGGGCTCCCCGCACGGCGCCGCCCTGCACCTGGCGGCGGCGCTGGGCGTGCCGTGGCTGCCGGCGGCGTTCGAGCTGCCGACGTCCGACATCGCCGCCGCCGAGGGCAGCGGGGTGGCGGCGGCCGGCGAGCGGCACGCCCGGGTCATCCTCGACGCCAACCCCGACGTGACGGTCCGGCAGGTCTACGACCCGGTGTGGCGCGGCTGGAACCCGGCCGCGACCGCCTACGCGGTGGTCCGCTGGCGACGGCTGCCGGAGGCCTATCGGGACCTCATCGCCGACCGGCTGCGCCCGGGCGCCCCGATCGTCGTGATGCGCGACGTGAGCCGCTGGCTGACCGTGTCCGGCCCGGAGGGGTACACCTTCCAGCTCGGCGGCCGCTCCACCGGCCTGGCCGCGTCCGACTACTACGACCGCCGCACCGCGCCCATGCAGAGCGACCTGCCGGAGGACAGCGACGGCGAGCGCAGCGTGGACCGCGGGTTCGTCGAGGACCTGCGCCGGTACGCCTCCGCGCACGGCCATCCGGTCCGCCAGATCCTCTACCGCCACCCCGACGTGCTCAGCGGCTCGGTCGCCGACCTCTACCGCGACTGGCTGCGCGCCGGCGCCCGCACCGGCAACCGGCTCGTCGTCGAGTGCGGCCGGTTGTTCGACCCGTGGCACGTGGTGCGGGCGGGCCTGGTGCCGTACTGGTGCGAGCACCCGCTGCGCTCCGCGGTGCGCGCGGTGTCGTGGTGGCTGGCCGGCAGCGAGCCGTTCACGTCGGTCGACGTGCTGCCGGAGCCGCCGGGGGTGCCGCTGCCGACGACCGCGCCGCTCGCGGAGTGGCAGGCGGTGGCGGCGTTCGGGACCCGGCACGCGCTCGTCGACGGGCGGTGCGCCCGCGCGTACCCGTCCGGCTCCGTCCCGGCCCATCACGCGACGCAGGTGCTGCGCTCGCATCCGCACGACCTGCCGTACCTGCCGTTCCTGGAGGCCGACGCGGCGCTGGCCGGGCTCGCCCAGCGCGGCCAGACCGACGGCCTGCTGGTGCTGTGAGCCCGGCCCCGGGCGCCGGGGCGTGGGCTCAGGCGGCCGTGGTGTCCTCGGACTTCTCCTTGTTCTTCTGCACCTTGCTGATGACGTCGTGCAGCGGCTTCGTCCCGCTGCCGACCACCACGCCGGTGATGATCGCGTCGACCCAGACCGGGATGCCGTGCCAGCCCTCGCCGGCGATGGAGTGCAGCAGGTACAACCCGCCGGACGCGGAGGCGACGGTGGCCAGCGCGACCGCGACGCCCCACGAGATCAGCCCGCGGCTGGCGCGGCCCTTGTCGACCAGCGACTTGGCGTGCGCGACCTGGATGAGGTCGTCGAGGGTGGCGTCGTGGTACTTGTTCGCCATGTTCGCCACGGCCCGCTCCAGTTCGCCCTTGGCGTGCTGACCGGGCATGAACCTGGCGAAGGGCTCGAGCACCCGCTCGAGCGCGGCGGCGAACGCGAACAGCACGCCGAAGAGGGCGGTCGCGTCCGGCAGGTGGATCTCTTCGGCGTTGACGCCGAAGTGGTACAGCGCCCAGGAGCCCGCCCCGCCCGCCGCGACGAGCAGGAACGCCGCGATCAGCGCGCCGATGCCGGCCGGCTGCGACGCCACCGCGGCCGCCTCGCCGCCGCGTGCCGCCACGCCGTCGTCCCCGGCCGCCGCCACGGCCGCGCCGATCCCGGCCCCGGGCACATCGGGGGCGGGCACTCCCGCGACCGGCCCGGGCGCGGGGATGCGCTGGGTGACGTCGCCGTCCGGTCCGGGCTGGGTGGGCACGGGCGGCCGGACGAGGTTGGGCGGTGCGACCGCGGCCGCGGCCACGACCCGGTTTCCTGTGTTGCCGAGAACGGCGTTGCGCCGGACCAATGCCATGCGTGGGACGTTAGCTCCCGTCGATGCCCCGGTTCATCCGGGGATCGTTCAGCTTCAACTCGTTCCTTCGGGGGCTCCTGGGCGTTGTCGCCTCGGGGTGCGACAGCGGCGGGGCCGCCGTCCGCCCCGTGTGGAGTGGACGGCGGCCCCGCCGACGTCTGTTGCTGCCCTGTGTCAGTGCTGTGTTGCCGTTTGCGCTGTGTTGCCGTTTGCGCTGTCGCTCACGCGGCCGGCGCGGAGGCCGAGCCGGATGCCGAGGCGCTCGCCGGCGCCGAGCCGCTCGGGCTCGCGGTGGCGGTTTGCGGCGGCAGCGCGCTGCCCTTCACATACTCGTCCCAGGACTTGTCCCAGTCGGTCCAGCCGTTGCCCCAGGCGAGCTTGCGGGGCGTGTTCTTCACGATCACGATGTCGCCGATTTTGGTCAGGTTGTACAGGAACTTCGCGTTCGACTCGGACACGTTCGTGCAGCCGTGCGACACGTTGCGCTTGCCCTGCGAGTCGACCGACCACGGGGCGGAGTGGATGTACTCGCCGCCGCTGGTCATGCGCTGCGTCCAGTAGACGGTCTCGCGGTACGGGTCGTCGGGGTCGGTCCCCACGAACAGCTCGGACTGGTTCTTGTCCATGACCACCATGTGCCCGCTGGACGAGGGGGTCTTGGCCTTGCCGAGGCTGACCGGGATCGTCTTGACGACCTGGCCGTTCTGTTCCACCGTCATCTGGTGGGTCTTGTCGTCCGTGGTCATCACGATCTTGTCGCCGATGCTGAACGTGCTCGTGACGTCCTTGGTGCCCCAGCCGGTCTTGGTGAGCTGGAGGCCGCCGACGGCGAGCCGCACGTTGATCTTCGTGCCGGTCGTCCAGTACTCCTTCGGGCGGTAGTGGATCTCGCCGCCGTTGAACCAGTGCCAGGTGCCGACCTGCGGCGGGTCGGCGGTGACCAGCAGCCGCTTCTCCACCGAGGCCCGCAGCTCCTGCGGGACGCTGGAGCCGAACCGCACGACGATGGGCATGGCCACGCCGTACGTCTTGTTATCGCTGATCCCCGTCGAGACGTTGACCGTCTTGCCGGGCTTCGCCATTGTGGTGAACGTGATCTTCTTACCGGCAGTGTCGCCGGCAGAGGACACGGTCGCCGTGTATTGCGTGCCGTATTTGAGCTGCGCGGCGGGGACCCAGGTCGTCCCGTCGGGGCGGAGCCCGCCCGCCACCGTCGCACCGGAGGCGTCCGTGAGCGACACCTGGGCGTTGGCGCCCGGTGTGGCCTGCAGGGACAGCTCGGTGGCGGTGGAGACGTCGCTCGCGCCGTCGGTGGGAGCGGCAAAGGCCGCCTTGGGCAGCTCGGCGGACGCGGAAGCCGAGGGGCCGCCGCCACTGGCGTCAGTGCCGGTCCATTTCGGCTTGACCTCGTCGTTGCTGCAGCCCGCAGCCAGAACGGCGACGCCCGTGAGAGCGGCGATCGTGGCCAGTGCGCGTGCGGAGACTCCCATGTCCACACCTCCTTCGTTGGGCTAGAGCATGCACCGGTTGCAACGCCGGTGTATCCCGTGTTTGTGCCACCGGTCCAAATTTGCGCGAACCCGTGGTGGCGAGTGATCTTGCAATGCAACATCGTAGGAAGGAACTGATGGTCGCAGCCATCCGCTGTTTCGACGTGTTCCGGACTGCCTGAGGTTGCGTGACAGTTCGGTAACAGGCCCCCGGCCTGCCGCTCGTGGGATTTCTCACGAGCACGCGGCTGGTCGGCCGCCGGTACGCACGGTACGTTGTTGCGCGCGGCGGGCTCGCCGGCATGGGGTACGGACTCGAGTACCGATCATGCGAATTGCCCTCGTTCTTCGCGTACACTGGCAAGACCGCTCCCCAGGGCCGACGTTGTCCCGATTTGCACTCGATAACGTCAAGGAGGCCCGATGGTGTATTCCCGACCGGAGCGGCAGGGCCTGTACGACCCTGCCTTTGAGCACGACGCCTGCGGGGTCGCCTTCGTCGCTGACATCCACGGCCGGCAGTCCCACGACGTCGTGTTCAAGGGGCTCACGGCGCTGCGCCGGATGGATCACCGAGGCGCCCGCGGTGCGGAGCCCAACACCGGTGACGGCGCCGGGATCATGATCCAGATCCCGGACGCGTTCCTGCGCGAGGTGGTGCCGTTCGCGCTGCCGCCCGCCGGGCAGTACGCGACCGGCCTGGCCTTCCTGCCGACCGACGACGAGGCCGCCGAGCGCGCCCAGCGGGTGCTGGAGAAGTACGCGCTGGTCGAGGGCGCCCAGGTGCTCGGCTGGCGGGACGTGCCCATCGACGCCACCGACCTCGGCGCCACCGCTCTGGTCGCCATGCCGCGCATCCGCCAGGTGTTCCTCAGCGCTGAGCGGCTCGGCTCGCCCGGCGTGGTGCTGTCAGGCCTGGAGCTGGACCGCGTCGTCTACTGCGTGCGCAAGCAGGCCGAGCGGGAGACCCGCGAGCGCGGTATCAAGCTGTACCTGCCGTCGCTGTCCTCGCGCACGATCACGTACAAGGGCATGCTCACCCCGGACCAGGTCGTGTCCTACTTCCCCGACCTGTCCGACGAGCGGGTGGCCTCGGCGATCGCCCTGGTGCACTCGCGCTTCTCCACCAACACGTTCCCGTCGTGGGAGCTCTCGCACCCGTACCGCATCATCGCCCACAACGGCGAGATCAATACGATCCGCGGCAACCGCAACTGGATGGCCGCCCGCGAGGCGCTGCTGGCCACGGAGCACCTGCCCGGCAACATCCGCCGGCTGTTCCCGATCTGCACGCCCGAGGCGTCGGACTCGGCGAACTTCGACGAGGTTCTGGAGCTGCTGCACCTGGCCGGGCGGAGCCTGCCGCACGCGGTACTGATGATGATCCCGGAGGCATGGGAGAACGACCCGCGCATGGACCCGCTGCGCCGGGCGTTCTACCGCTTCCACGCCTGTCTCATGGAGCCCTGGGACGGCCCGGCCAGCGTCGCGTTCACCGACGGCACCGTCGTCGGCGCCGTGCTCGACCGCAACGGCCTGCGCCCCGGCCGCTGGTGGCAGACGAGCGACGGGCTCGTCGTGCTGGCCAGCGAGGCCGGCGTGCTCGACCTCGACCCGGCCACGATCGTGGCCAAGGGCCGCTCGGCGCCGGGCAAAATGCTGCTCGTGGACACCGCCGCCGGGCGCATCCGCACCGACGACGAGATCAAGGCCGAGCTCGCCTCCGCCGAGCCGTACACGGAGTGGCTGCACGCCGGGCTCATGGACCTCGACCAGCTGCCCGAGCGCGAGCACATCGTGTACACCCACGACTCCGTGCAGCGCCGGCAGCAGACGTTCGGGTACACCGAGGAGGAGCTCAAGATCCTCATCGGCCCGATGGCCCGGACCGGCGCCGAACCGCTCGGCTCCATGGGCACCGACACCCCGGTCGCGGTGCTCTCCACCCGGCCGCGGCTCATGTACGACTACTTCACCCAGCTGTTCGCGCAGGTCACCAACCCGCCGCTGGACGCGATCCGCGAGGAGCTGGTGACCAGCGTCGCCGCCACCATCGGCCCGGAGGGCAACCTCCTGCGGCCCGGGCCGGCGTCCTGCCGCCAGATCGCCCTGCCGTACCCCGTCATCGACAACGACGACCTGGCCAAGATCCTGGACATCGACGACGACGGCGACCTGCCCGGCTTCAAGGCCGTGCGGGTGTCGGGCCTCTACCCGGTCCGCGACGGCGCGACCGGCCTCAAGCGCCGCCTCGTCGAGATCATGCGCGGCGTGTCCGAGGCCATCGAGGACGGCGTGCGGATCCTGGTGCTGTCCGACCGCGACTCCACCGCCGACCTGGCCCCGATCCCGTCGCTGCTGCTCACCGCCGCGGTCCACCAGCACCTGGTGCGCGAACAGACCCGCACCCAGGTGTCGCTCATCGTCGAGTCCGGCGACTGCCGCGAGGTGCACCACGTGGCGCTGCTGTCCGGCTTCGGTGCGTCGGCGGTCAACCCCTACCTGGCCTTCGAGAGCGTCGAGGACCTCATCGCCACCGGGGCGCTGGCGGGCATCGACCCGGACAAGGCGATCCACAACTACGTCAAGGGCCTCGGCAAGGGCGTCCTGAAGATCATGTCCAAGATGGGCATCTCCACCGTCTCGTCGTACTGCGGTGCTCAGGTCTTCGAGGCCGTCGGCCTCGACCCGCGGTTCGTCGAGCGGTACTTCACCGGCACGCCCACCAAGATCGGCGGCATCGGCCTGGCCGAGGTGCACGCCGAGATCGCCGTCCGGCATGCCCGGGCCTACCCGGCCAACGAGGCCGAGCGGGCGCACCGGCGGCTCGAGGTCGGCGGCGAGTACCAGTGGCGCCGCGAGGGCGAGCTGCACCTGTTCAACCCGGAGACCGTGTTCCTGCTGCAGCACGCGACCCGGTCCCGGCAGTACGACGTCTTCCGCCGCTACACCGCCAAGGTCGACGAGCTGGCCGGGCGGGCCGGTTCCCTGCGCGGGCTGTTCGAGCTGCGCACCGGCACGCGGCCCGCGGTGCCGCTCGACGAGGTCGAGCCGGCCACGGAGATCGTGAAGCGGTTCGCGACCGGAGCCATGTCCTACGGCTCCATCTCGGCCGAGGCCCACGAGACGCTCGCGATCGCCATGAACAACATCGGCGGCAGGTCCAACACCGGCGAGGGCGGCGAGGACCCGGAGCGGCTGCACGACCCGCGCCGCCGCTCCGCGGTCAAGCAGGTCGCCAGCGGACGCTTCGGCGTGACCACCGAATACCTGGTCAACGCCGACGACCTGCAGATCAAGATGGCCCAGGGCGCCAAGCCCGGCGAGGGCGGGCAGCTGCCCGGCAACAAGGTGTGGCCGTGGATCGCCAAGACCCGCCACGCCACCCCCGGCGTCGGGCTCATCTCCCCGCCGCCGCACCACGACATCTACTCCATCGAGGACCTGGCGCAGCTCGTCTTCGACCTCAAGAACGTCAACCCCGCGGCGCGCGTGCACGTCAAGCTCGTCTCCGAGGTCGGCGTGGGCACCGTCGCCGCCGGCGTGGCCAAGACCAAGGCCGACGTCATCCTGATCTCCGGGCACGACGGCGGCACCGGCGCCTCGCCGCTCAACTCGCTCAAGCACGCGGGCACGCCGTGGGAGCTGGGCCTGGCCGAGACGCAGCAGACGCTGCTGCTGTCGGGCCTGCGCGACCGGGTCTGCGTCCAGGTCGACGGGCAGCTCAAGACCGGCCGGGACGTGGTCGTGGCGGCGCTGCTGGGCGCCGAGGAGTTCGGCTTCGCGACCTCGCCGCTGATCGTCTCCGGCTGCATCATGATGCGGGTCTGTCACCTCGACACCTGTCCGGTCGGCATCGCCACGCAGAACCCGGAGCTGCGCAAGCGGTTCAACGGCTCGCCGGAGTTCGTGGAGAACTTCTTCTGGTTCATGGCCGAGGAAGTCCGCGGCTACCTGGCCGAGCTGGGCTTCCGCACGCTCGACGAGGCGATCGGGCACACCGAGCTGCTCGACGTGCGCCCGGCGGTCGACCACTGGAAGGCCGGTGGACTGGACCTGACGCCGCTGCTGCACGTTCCCCCGCTCGCCGACGACGCGGCGCGGCGGCAGACCACCAAGCAGGACCACCGCCTGGAGCGGGCGCTGGACAACCAGCTCATCGCGGCGGTGTCGCCGGCCCTGGACGCCGGCGAGTCGATCCGGCTCGAGATCGCGGTGCGCAACGAACACCGCTCCGTCGGCGCCATGCTGGGCGGCGAGATCGTACGACGGGTCGGCGGCGGCGCCGGCCTGCCCGACGACACCGTGGACATCACGTTGCGCGGCACCGCCGGGCAGTCGTTCGGCGCCTGGGTCCCCCACGGGGTCACCCTCCGGCTGGTCGGCGACGCCAACGACTACGTCGGCAAGGGCCTGTCCGGCGGGCGGCTGATCGTGCGGCCCGACGAGCGCGCGCCGTTCGTCGCCGAGGAGCAGATCATCGGCGGCAACACCGTGCTGTACGGCGCGACCGCCGGCCGGCTGTTCATGCGCGGCCGCGCCGGCGAGCGCTTCGCGGTGCGCAACTCCGGCGCCGTCGCGGTCGTCGAGGGCCTGGGCGACCACGGGTGCGAGTACATGACCGGCGGTACCGTCGTCGTGCTCGGCCCCACCGGCCGCAACTTCGCCGCGGGCATGTCCGGCGGGGTCGCCTTCGTCTGGCGGCTCGACCGCGCCCTGGTCAACCCGGAGCTGGTCGACCTGCGCCCGGTGTCCGACCCGGAGGCGCTGCGCGCCCACGTGCGCGAGCACCTCGCCGAGACCGGCTCGGCCGTGGCCGAGCGGCTGCTGGCCGACTGGGACTCCGCGGTCGCGGAGTTCACCGAGGTCATGCCGCGCGACTTCGAGCGCGCGATGGAGGCGATACGGGCCGCCGAGGCTGCCGGCCGCGACGTCGACGCGGCCGTCATGGAGGTGTCGCGTGCCTGACCCGAACGGTTTCCTGCGCCACGAGCGGCGGCTGCCGGCCCGCCGGCCGGTCCCGGTCCGACTGCGGGACTGGCGGGAGGTGTACCCGTCCGCCTCCGACGAGCTGATCCGGGAGCAGGCCGGCCGCTGCATGGACTGCGGCATCCCGTTCTGCCACGACGGCTGCCCGCTGGGCAACCGCATCCCGGACTGGAACGACCTGATCCGCACCGGCGACTGGGACTTCGCGATCGAGGCGCTGCACGCCACGAACAACTTCCCGGAGTTCACCGGCCGGCTGTGCCCGGCGCCGTGCGAGGCCGCCTGCGTGCTGGCCATCGCCGGCGGCCAGGCGGTCACCATCAAGCAGGTCGAGGTCGAGATCATCAACCGGGCCGTGGCGTCCGGCCGGGTCACCCCGCGCCCCGCGCCGGAGCGCACCGGCAAGAGCGTCGGCGTCGTCGGCTCCGGCCCCGCCGGGCTCGCCGCCGCGCAGCAGCTGGCCCGGGCCGGGCACGACGTCACCGTCTACGAGCGCGACGACGCGCTCGGCGGGCTGCTGCGATACGGCATCCCGGACTTCAAGCTCGAGAAGGAGCACATCGACCGGCGCCTGGAGCAGCTGCGCGCCGAGGGCGTGAAGTTCCGCACCGGCGTCAACGTCGGCGTGACCGTGTCCGTGGAGGAGCTGCGGGCGTCGCACGACGCCCTGCTGCTGGCCTGCGGCGCCCTCGCCGGCCGGGACACGCCCGAGACGCCGGGCCGGCAGCTGCGCGGCATCCACCCCGCGATGGAGCACCTCGTCGAGGCCAACCGCGTCGTCGCCGGCAAGCAGCCGTCCGCGTCGATCACCGCCGCCGGCAAGCACGTCGTCATCATCGGCGGCGGCGACACGGCCGCCGACTGCCTCGGCGTCGCGCACCGGCAGGGCGCGCGCTCGGTGCTGCAGCTCGACCAGTACCCGGTGCCCCCGCAGGAACGCGACGAGTCCCGCGACCCGTGGCCGACCTGGCCGTGGATCCTGCGCAACTACCCCGCCCATGAGGAGGGCGGGGAGCGCGCCTTCGCCGTCGCCGTCACCTCGTTCGAGGGCGACGCGGACGGCAACCTCACCGCGGTCCGCATCGCCGAGGTCCAGGTCTCGAGGGCGGACGGCCGGCGGACCGTCACCGTCGTGGAGGGGACCGAGCGGGAGTACCCGGCCGACCTCGTCCTGCTCGCCATCGGCTTCGAGGGCACGGAGGAGGGCCCGCTGCTGACCACGCTGGGCCTGACCCGCAACCGCCGGGGCGGCATCGACACCGGCTCCGACTGGCAGACCAGCGCCCCCGGCATCTTCGTCGCCGGCGACATGCACCGCGGCGCGTCGCTCATCGTGTGGGCGATCGCCGAGGGCCGCGCCGCCGCCGCGTCGATCCACGCCTACCTCGGCAGCGACGGCCACCTGCCCTCGCCGGTCGACCCGTCCGCGGCGGCCCTGTCCGCCTGAGAGACCCTTACCAGCGCCGGATTCGCGCGTTCTGCGGGAACGAACGCGCGGGGTCGCCGGCGTCGCGGAGCCTCCGGTACCGTCACGGTGTTCGATGCGCATCGTGGCGGGGAGGGTGCGATGAGCGAGCAGGGCTTCACGGTCGACTCGCAGGCGGTACATGGCTTCGGCACTGAGCTCCGGCGCGACCTGGACGTCCACCTGTCGTCGGAGAAGCTCCAGACCCTGCACATCTTCGCCGGACTCCCGACGTTCGGCGCCCGGACCGCAAGCCCGGCCGTCCAGCAGGCCGCGCGGGATTACCACGCGCGCCTGCTGGAGCTCTACGAGGTGATGGACGCCCTGCTGTACAACGGCGAGGTGATGGCACGCGCGGCCCACACCATCGCCGACGCATACGCCACCGCCGACACCCTCTCCGGCGAGGACATCACCACCGTGCTCCGGGGCGCGAAGGAAGCGGTGGCCGCGGACGCCGCCGCCGTCGACCCGAGCACGCGCAGGCCGATCTGATGACTCAGACCTACGACGGCTACACGCTGCCCAAGCTCTGGGAGATGGTCAAGGACGAGGATCCCGAGACCGGCTTCACGCACGTCAACGCCCTGAACCGGATGCGCGCCGCCTTGGAGCAGCAACGCGACAACTTGCGGGCGCAGCGGGACCGCCTGACCGAGGGCTGGCCCCCGGACCGCAGCGAGGCCGCGATGGCGTTCGTCGGGCGAATCAACGACATGATCGATGTGATGACGTACACCGCGGCCGCCGCCGGCCGCATCTGCACGGGCGTCGACGAGGTGTTCGCCGCGATCCGCGAGGCGAGGCGCCAACTGGAGCCATTGATGGACGAGTACGCCGGCCGCAGCCCCGGCCAGGGCCTGTCGGTCGCGAACGCGGACCACGCCGCGTTGAACCAGCACGGCCGAAACGTCTTGATCGCGGCCGACACCAAGGTGGCCAAGGCGTCCGGGTTGATCAACTCCAGCCCGCCGCCCTATCGGCGCATTGACAACCCGGGCGAATCCATCACCCCGATCACGGCGGGTTCGGGAGGCGGTCCGGGCTCCTCCGCCAGCGGTCGAGCGCCCGGAGGCGGCCAATCGGTGCTGCCGGCGCCCGTGTTCCATCCACCGCCGCCCATGTCCGTAGGCGGCGCGCTTCCCGATAGCGGTTCCGGCGCCGGATCGTTCGGCGCTGACGGCACGCCCGCCCTGGCCGGCGACGTCTCCGGCCAATCGAGCACGGCCGGCGGTGGAGGGGCTGGCTATTCCGTGCCAGGCCAGGTGGGAGTCATCGGTGGCGTGGACCCCGGCCACCCGACGCCGGGCACGACCAGCGCCGTCGCTTTCCGTCCCGGCGGCATCGGGCCGGGCGGTGTGATCGGCGCACTCCGGCAGTCCGATCCCGCAGGCGGCCAGTTCACCACCACGCCGATGGCCGGCGCTGGTCCGCGGGCCGGGTCCACGCAATCGGCGCGGCGTCAGATGACCGGAAGGCCGGCTGTGTCGCGCGAGCCCAAATCGAGAGGAACCGGCGGCACGATGGGCGGGTACAGCGACCACTCCTTCGAGCGGTATGCCGAGCGCCGCCGGTCGAAGCGCACCGACAGCGACGAGCTGTGGTCGGTCGACGAGGGGGTGTCTCCGGTGCTCGATGCAACCAGTCCGCAGAGCCATGACCCGGGTCCGGGTGTGTTGGGGATCGACCGTTGATCGTTTCGCTCCGGCGCGCGAGCGCCACGGTGCTTGCGATCGTCCTGGTGGTGATGGGGGCTGCACGCCCAGTGGCCGCTGACAACATCCGGACTCTGCAATGGCACCTCGCCGCACTGTCCATTCCGGAGGCGCAGAAGATCAGCCAGGGCGAGGGGGTGGTGGTCGGCCTTCCGGACACTGGGGTCGACGTCAAGCACACGGAGCTGGCCGAGGCGGTGTTACCCGGGAAGGGTTTCGGGGAGGGCAACGACACCGACGGGAGAGTCGACTTCCTCGGCCACGGCACCGCGATGGCCGGCCTGATCGCCGGGCGCGGCCTTCCGAACGGCGGTGGTGTGCTCGGCGTGGCGCCGAAGGCCATGGTTCTGCCGCTGCAGACCTTGCGTAACGACGACGGACATGGGGTGACGGCGTTTCTCGCGGAGGGCATCAACTGGGCCGTCGATCACGGTGCGAAGGTTATCTGCGTGGCTGCGGTCACCGGCGAGGACTCCCAGGTCCGGGACGCCGTTGAGCGTGCCCTGAGATCGGACGTCGTTGTGGTCGCAGGAGTCGGCAATACGCCGGATGCGGCCACGGTCGGATTCCCCGCGAAGCTGCCGGGAGTGCTGGCGGTGGGTGGCACAGACCGTAACGGCGACCACGCGTCGATATCGGCGACCGGGCCTGAGGTGCTGGTCGTCGCACCTGCGGTGGATGTTGTCTCGACGAGGCCGTTCGGCAAGTACGCCCCCGCCACGGGCACGAGCGACGCTACCGCGATCGTGGCCGGGGTGGTGGCGCTGGTGCGGGCCAGGTTTCCGGGGCTCTCCGGGGCCGAGGTCGTCCACCGGATCACGGCCACCGCTACCGACATGGGTAAGCCCGGGCGGGACGACGAGTACGGCTTCGGGATCGTGAACCCCGTGGCCGCGCTCACCGCCGATGTGCCGTCCGTGGCGGTCTCGTCGTCGGGGGGTGGATCGGTGGTGGATGCCGGCGGCGCACAGCCCGCGGGGGGTGACCGGGCGGTCCGGGCCGTCTTGCTCGTCGGCGGGGTGGTGGTGCTCCTCGGGGGGCTGGTGATCGCGGTGCGGAGGCGGCGGCTGCCGCGAGGGTGATCACCTCCAGTTAGCGTGTGGCGGTCACCCCTGGCGGGTAAGGCGCGCAGAATGGGGAACACGGTCGTTGACACGCTCGCGCCGCTGGGCGTTGCGCTCGGGGCCGCTTTGCTGGGGCTGCTCGCGGTCCAGGTCCTGCACAAGATGATCCTGCGGGTCGGACGGCAGTCGAAGTTCTTCTGCGAGCTCGCCAACCGGATCCACCGGCCGATGCAATGGGTCGTCGTGCTCTGCGCCGTGTACTTCGCGGTGCGCGCCACCGCCAACGGGGCGGCCTGGCGGCACGCGTTCCTGCGTGCCGATCAACTGGTCATCATCGCGGCGGCGGCCTGGCTGCTCGTGTCGCTGCTCGTGGTGCTCGAGGATACCGCGCTGTCGCGGGTGCGCACCGACGTGCCGGACAACCGTACGGCCCGGCGCGTGCACACGCAGGTGGTGATGATGCGGCGGGTCACGGTGGCCGTCGTGGCGGTGCTCGCCGGCGCGGTGATGCTCATGACGATTCCCCAGGCGCGGCTCGTGGGCACGAGCGTGCTCGCCAGCGCCGGTTTCGCGGGCGTCATCGCCGGTCTCGCGGCGCAGAGCGTGCTGCGCAACATGTTCGCGGGGCTGCAGCTGGCGTTCTCCGACGCGGTGCGCCTCGGCGACGTGGTCATCGTCGAGAACGAGTGGGGGCGCATACAGGAGATCACCCTGTCGCACGTGGTCGTGCACGTGTGGGACGACCGGCGGCTGATCCTGCCGACCTCGTACTTCACCGAGAAGCCGTTCGAGAACTGGACCCGCACCGAGTCGGCGCTGCTCGGCGCGGTCATGTTCGACGTGGACTGGTGGCTGCCGGTGCCGGAGATGCGCGAGGAACTGCGCCGGGCGCTCGAGTCGACGGATCTGTGGGACGGGCGGGTGTCGGTGCTGCAGGTAGTCGAGGCCACCGGCCAGGCGATGCGGCTGCGCGCCCTGGTCAGCGCCCCGGACGCGCCGAAGCTGTGGGACCTGCGCTGCTTCGTGCGCGAGCACCTCGTGACCTGGCTGCGCGACGCGCACCCGTCGGCGCTGCCGCGCATGCGGGCCGAGATGAACTCCGCGATGCCGCTGCACGCGACGCTCACCGGTCAGACCGTCACCACCGACGGGGACTCGCGGGTGTTCAGTCACAGCGTCGACGGCCGGGCCCGCGCGGAGGCGTTCACCGGGCGCGAGTAATGATCCGGGCAGAGACCAGCCGGCCGCCCACAAAACTGTACAGTTCATGACAAAAGCCCAGAAGTGGATCAGTCGCCCGCCGGCAGGGCCGCCGCCGGTACGGTGGCCAACGGACCAGTATCGGGGAAACCCCCGGTGGACGGCGTCTCAACTGATGGCGTGTGGCCGGGGCAGCCGAAACGCGCGGTGGCGAAGGGGCTAGCCTCGAGATGTGACTCGACGCGCCAAAATCGTCTGTACGCTCGGCCCGGCGACATCGTCGGCCGAGCGGCTCCGTGGCCTAGTCGACGCCGGGATGGACGTCGCGCGGCTCAACTTCAGCCACGGTAGCCATGAAGATCATGCCTCGGTATACAACCTCGTCCGGGAAGCCGCCATCGCCGCCGGCCGCCCCGTGGGAGTTCTCGCGGACCTTCAGGGTCCCAAGATCCGTCTCGGCCGCTTCGCAGACGGACCGCACGAGTGGCGGAACGGGGACACCGTCGTCATCACCAGTGACGACATCCTCGGCACCGCCGACCGGGTCTCGTGCACGTACAAGAAGCTTCCGCAAGAGGTCAAGCCCGGCGACCGGCTGCTCATCGACGACGGCAAGGTCGCCGTCGAGGTGGTCACCGTCACCGGCAACGACATCTCCGTCCTCGTCACCGAGGGCGGCCCGGTCTCCAACAACAAGGGCGTCTCGCTGCCGAACGTGGCCGTGAGCGTGCCGGCGCTGTCGGAGAAGGACGCCGAGGACCTGCGCTTCGCGCTGCGCCTCGGCGCGGACTGGATCGCGCTGTCCTTCGTGCGCTCGCCCGACGACATCAAGCTCGTCCACGAGATCATGGCGGAGGAGGGCATCCGCCGCCCGGTTATCGCGAAGGTCGAGAAGCCCGAGGCGGTCGCCTCCCTCGAGGCCATCGTCAACGCGTTCGACGGCGTCATGGTCGCGCGCGGCGACCTTGGCGTGGAGATGCCGCTCGAGCAGGTGCCGCTGGTGCAGAAGCGGGCCGTGCAGCTGTGCCGCGAGCAGGCCAAGCCGGTCATCGTCGCGACCCAGATGCTCGACTCGATGATCGAGAACGCGCGGCCGACCCGGGCCGAGGCCTCCGACGTGGCCAACGCGGTGCTCGACGGCGCCGACGCCGTCATGCTCTCCGGGGAGACCAGCGTCGGGAAGTACCCCATCCTGACCGTCTCCACGATGGCCCGCATCGTCGCGACCACCGAGGCCGGCTCGCTGTCCGTGCCCCGGCTGCAGCACGACCCGCGCACCAAGGGTGGCGCGCTCACCTCGGCGGCCTCCAACATCGCGCGCAACATCGGCGCGAAGGCGCTGGTCGCGTTCTCCCAGACGGGCGACACGGTGCGCCGCCTCGCCCGGCTGCACTGCGAGCTGCCGCTGCTGGCCTTCACCCCGGAGCCCACGGTCCGCAACCAGCTCACCCTCAGCTGGGGCGTGCAGACGTTCGACGTGCCGTTCGTGGCGCACACGGACGAGATGTTCAAGCAGGTCGACATGGCCCTCGTCGGGCTGCCGTGGCTCGCGCCCGGCGACGACGTGGTCATCGTCGCCGGCTCGCCGCCCGGCACCCCGGGCTCGACGAACACGCTGCGGGTCCACCAGCTGGGAGCACTGTCACACGACTGAGCGGACCCGGAGGGTCGGCCCTTGCGTAGATTGTCCGTGTGACCGAACTGGTGAGCGGGCAGGCCGCGGTGGACGAGCTCGTCCGGCTCCTGGATCTTGAGGCACTGGGGGACGACCGGTTCCTGGGCATCAGCCCGCCGGTCGGCCCCCAGCGTGTCTATGGCGGGCAGGTGGCCGGCCAGGCCCTGGTCGCCGCCGGGCGCACCGTCGACCCGCAGCGGCGGGTCCACTCGCTGCACGGCTACTTCGTGCGCCCGGGCGATCCGAGCGTGCCGATCACGTACACCGTGGAGAACATTCGAGACGGCCGGTCGTTCTCGGTGCGCCGCTCCGTCGCCGAGCAGCACGGCAAGGTGATCTTCTTCATGTCCGCCTCGTTCCACCGCCACGAGGAGGGCCTGGACCACCACGAGCCGGCCCCCGCGGACGTGCCCCCGCCCGACGAGTTGCCGACGATGGCGGAGCGCATGGCGAAGTACGAGGAGCGGGCCGGGATCTGGGCGGTCATCCCGCGCCCGATCGATGTCCGCTACGTCGGCGAGCCCGGCTGGGTCCCTCCCGGCGACCGCCCGGCCGAGGCCCGCCAGCGGGTCTGGATGCGCCTGGACGGCAAGCTGCCCGACGACCCGGTCCTGCACACCTGCGTGCTCACGTTCGCCTCCGACATGACGCTGCTCGACTCGGTCCTGGCCGCGCATGGCGCCGTCTGGGGACCAGGCGGCTTCGTCGGTGCGAGCCTCGACCACGCGATGTGGTTCCACCGCCCCTTCCGCGCCGACGAGTGGTTCCTCTACGACTGCGCGAGCCCGTCCGCGTCCGGCGCGCGCGGCCTGGCGGAGGGCCGCATGTTCACCCTCGACGGACGTCACATCGCGACAGCCGTGCAGGAAGGCCTGTTGCGGCGCGTGGGAGGATGAGAACATGCGCCTTTCGGCCAGAGTTGACTACGCGCTGCGCGCGGTGAGCGAGCTGGCGGCCACCTCCGCGGACGGCAAGCTGGTGACCGCGGACCGCCTCGCCTCGGCCCAGGAGATTCCGCCGAAGTTCCTGGAGAGCATCCTGCTGCAGCTGCGCCGGGGCGGCATCGTCGTGGCGCAGCGCGGCCCCGAGGGCGGCTACCGACTGGCCCGCCCGGCCGGCGACATCTCCCTGGCCGAGATCATCCGCGTGATCGACGGCCCCCTCGCCAACGTCCGCGGCCAGCGCCCGGAGGAGCTCGGCTACCATGGCGCCGCCTCCGCACTGCAGGACGTGTGGATCGCGCTGCGCGCCAACGAGCGGCTGATCCTGGAGACGGTCACGATCGAGGACGTGGTGACGGGCGAGCTGCCGGAGCGGGTGCGCAACCTGGTCGCCGACCCGCGCGCCTGGGTCTGAGGGGCTTGCATTCCGGGACTCGGGTCCGCTTCACTCGCGGACCGTTCCTCCCGCGAGACATCGGGTCCGCGGTGCCAAGAGGCCCGTACTCGCTATTTTCGATCGGGTTTATAGGAGATAGGATCGGCGCATGATCGTCGTGCTCTCCGGGAACCCGCGCCCTCACTCGCGCACGTTGCACCTGGCCGAGGAGGTCGGCGCCGCGCTCGCCGAGCGGCTGTCCCAGCCGGTACCGCACACCATCGACGTCGCGGCCCTCGGCACCCGCCTGCTGCAGCCCGGCGACGGCGTGGTCCTCGACGCGCTCAGCCGGCTGCGCCGCGCGAGCCTGCTGGTGGTGGCGACCCCGACCTACAAGGGGACCTACACCGGCGTCCTGAAGGTCCTGCTCGACCAGCTCCCCGCCGACGCCCTGCGCGACGTCGCCGCCGTCACGGTCGTCACCGCCGGCGTCCGTCCCCAGGCCGAGGCGACCGAGCGCCACCTGCAGGAGCTGCTCAACGAGCTCGGCGCCGTGCCAGTGCAGCCCGGCCTGGCCGTGGTGGAGCCGGAACTGGCCAACGCCGGCACCGCCGCCACCGAGTACGTGGCGCGGATCGGCGACTCCTTCGCCGCCGCCGAGGCGCCCTGACCGGCGCCGCTGCCCGCGTGAGCGGCCCGCCCGCCCCGGCGTCAGTTGTGCAGCGAGGCGGCCATCATCGGCGCCGCCGTGCCACCGGTGCCGTGCTCGATCAACTCGTTGAGCGACCGGGCGATGCTGACCAGCGCATAGGTCTGCGTCACCCGCAGCGTCCGGTCCAGCTCGAGATCGTCGGCCATGTCCAGCTCGGCGCGGATGCTGTGCAGGAAGCCCTCGGCGGCCTGCAGATACGGGTCGTGCGCTTTCGACATGATCCGAGCGTAGGGCGCGGCCCCGCATCTGCGGGCACGGTTCGCCCAGACCGGCACCTCCGGCGCCGCTCCGGTCTGCGCCCGTGGCCGCCGTGTTGCCACGGCGGCCGGGCTGTCGGGGCTATTGGGGTTGTCGGGGCTATCGAGGCTGCCAGGCCGCCGGTGGGGTGGTCAGCCGGCGCACGTGGGCCGGCATCCGCCCGCGCACCACGTCGGCGAGGCTGACCTCGTCGAGCACGTTGCGCACCGAGGCCCGCACGGCGACCCACAGCTGCTGCAGGTGTTCGGCGGTCCCGGAGTACAACGCCTCCTCGGGCCGCACTCCGCGGACCTCCGCGAGCGGCCCGTCGACGGCGCGTAACACGTCGCCGACCATGATCTCCGACGGCTGGCGGGTGAGCACGTACCCCCCGTCGACGCCTCGTTGCCCCCGAACCAGGCCGGCCCGGCGAAGGTCGCCGAGCACAGCCTCGAGGAATTTGCGGGGCATGTCCTGTTCGTCGGCGAGGCCGGCGGCCGAGACCACCGCCGGATAGGCGGCGGCGAGCCCGAGGGAGGCTCGCACCGCGTAATCCCCGCGCGCCGAGATGTGCATCGAAAGACTGCCTTTCCGGCCGGGCTTGTGGTACTGGATTTCCTATACCAATGTAGGGTGCCCGCTCACGGGCGATCCCCGGGGTAGCTTGTCGGACTATGCGATCCGATGAGCCACGCCGCGGCGCCGACCACAACGTGATGCGAGAGGTCAATCGCTCACTGGTGCTTGCCCTGGTCAAGGAGGGTGGCCCGGTCTCGCGGGCGAGCATCGCACGCTCGACGACCCTGGCCAAGCCCACGGTGTCCGCGATCGTCGACGAGCTCATCGCCGACGGCCTGGTGCGCGAGATCGGCCCCGGCTCCACCGCGGTCAGCGGCGGGCGCCCCCCGATCCTGCTGGAGTTCAACGCCCGCTCCCAGTTGGTGGTGGGCGTGCACATCGGCGCCCGCCGCACCGCGATCGCGATCGGCGACGCCGCCGGCGAGGAGATCGCCCGCCGCGAGTTCCCGACCCCGCGCCCCGGCATGACCCCGCCCGCCGGCGCACCCTCCGTGACTTCCGCCGATCCGCCGACCCCCGCGGCGCCCCGGCCGCTCGCTGCCGGTCCAGGCGCGGCCACTCCAGATGGCGCCACTTCGGATGGCGCCACTTCGGATGGCGCCACTTCGGATGGCGCCACTGCGGATGGCGCCACTGCGGATGGCGCCACTGCGGATGGCGCCACTTCGGATGGCGCTAGGTCGGATGACGCCCGGTCGGATGGCGTCAGACCGGATGGCGTCGAGCTGGATGGCGCCGGTCCGGATGGCGCCGCTGCAGACGGGGGCGGCCCGGGTAGGCGTGTTCCGAGTGGTGCCGCTCCGGGTGCGGCGGGTCCGGGTGGTGCCGCTTCGGGTGGGGTTGGGTCCGGTGTGGCGGGTCCGGGTGGGGCCGGGTCGGGTGCAGCTGCTCCAGGTGGTGTCGCTCTGGACGAGGCTGGGCCTGGTGGGATTGCTCCGGATGGTGTTGCTCCGGACGGGGTCGAGCCGGATAGCGCCGCTCTGGACGGGGTCGGGCCTGGTGGGGCTGCTCCGGGTGGTGCCGCTTTGAACGGGGTCGGGTCGGGGGGTGGGCCGGCGGCGGGTGCGTTCCGGGACGAGCCCGCGCCCGCCGATCCCGAGGTGGTGTTGCGGCTCGTGGCGGCCGAGGTGCGCGCCGCGATCGCCGGGGCCGGGCTGCCGGGTGCGAAGATCGCCGCGGTCGGCGCCGTGCTGCCGGGGCTCACCGACTTCCACACCGGCGTGTGCCTGCTGGCGCCCAACCTGGGCTGGCGCGACGTATCGGTCCGCGACATCCTCGCCGCCGAGCTCGGCGCGCCCGTCTACGTCCACAATGCCGGGCAGGCCGCGGCCGTCGCCGAGAACCTCGAGGGGGCCGGGGGGCGGGTGGGGGACCTGGCGCTGCTGTACGCCGGCACCGGCCTGTCCGCCGGGATCCTCTCCGACGGCCGGGTGTTCCACGGCGTCGGCGGCACCGCCGGGGAGATCGGGCACAACGCGGTGCCGGGCATCGACGAGCCGTGCAACTGCGGCAACGTCGGCTGCCTGGAGACGGTGGCGTCGGGACCGGCGATCGTGCGGGCCGCGCGGCGCGCGCTGGCGGCGGGGGAGGCCTCGGCGCTGGCAGAGGCGGACGGGTTCGACGCCCGCGACGTGGCGGCGGCCGCGCAGGCCGGCGACGACGTGGCCGGGCGGGTCATCGCCACGGTCGGCGAGCACCTCGGCCTGGCGGCGTCGTGGCTGATCAACGCGTACAACCCGGCGCTCGTCGTGGTCGGTGGCGGCCTCGCCGCGATCGGTGACCTGCTGCTCGACCCGCTACGCGCCGCGGCGGCCCGGCACGCCCTGGCGCCCGCGCTGCGCGGCGTGGAAATCCGCGCCTCGGTCCTGGGCCCGGACGCCGAGGTCCGCGGAGCGGTGCTGCTCGCCCTGCAGCACTCGGAGACGTACTACCGCGTGGTCTTCCGCGCCTGACCTTCCAGAACGCGGCGCTCTGTTCCGCCAGGCGGGGATGGGCGGTGGGCCGGTCCGGCTCGGGGTTAGTTCTTTTCTTGAACTAACCCCGGCTCGCGGCGTAGCCTGAGGCCCACATCCGCCAACACCCCGCCTGCGAAGAGGTAGCTCATGAACGATTACCAGCCCAGCCGCGAGGACAAGTTCTCCTTCGGGCTGTGGACCGTCGGCTGGCAGGCCCAGGATGTGTTCGGCGGGCCGACGCGTGCGCCGCTGGACTCGGTCGAGGCGGTGCACCGGCTGTCGGACCTCGGCGCCGCCGCGGTGACGTTCCACGACGACGACCTGATCCCGTTCGGCAGCGACGACGCGACCCGCGACAAGCTCATCGGGCGCTTCAAGGACGCGCTGCAAGAGACGGGCCTGCGGGTCGAGATGGTCACCACCAACCTGTTCAGCCACCCCATCTTCAAGGACGGCGGGCTCACCTCGAACGACCGCGCGGTCCGGCGGTTCGCGCTGAAGAAGGTGCTGCGCAACATCGACCTCGCCGCCGAGCTCGGGGCCGAGACGTATGTGCTGTGGGGCGGGCGCGAGGGGGCCGAGTCCGGCGGGGCGAAGGACGTCGCCGCGGCGCTGGACCGCTACCGCGAAGGGCTCAACCTGCTGTGCGCCTACGTGCGCGACCAGGGGTACGACATCCGGTTCGCGCTTGAACCCAAGCCCAACGAGCCCCGTGGCGACATCCTGCTGCCCACCATCGGCCACGCCCTCGCGCTCATCGCGACGCTCGAGGAGCCCGCGCGGGTGGGGCTCAACCCGGAGGTCGGCCACGAGGAGATGGCGGGGCTGAACTTCGCCCACGGCATCGCCCAGGCCCTGTGGCACGGCAAGCTGTTCCACCTCGACCTCAACGGCCAGCACGGGCCGCGCTTCGACCAGGACCTGCGCTTCGGCGCCGGAAACCTCCGCGGCGCGTTCTGGACCGTCGACGTGCTCGAGACCGGCGGGTACACCGGCTACCGCCACTTCGACTACAAGCCGCCGCGCACCGAGGACTACGACGGGGTGTGGGAGACCGCCCGCGCCTGCATGCGCAACTACCTGATCCTGCGCGAGCGGGTGCGCTCGTTCCGCGCCGACCCCGAGGTGGCCGCGGCGCTGGCGGCGGCCCGGGTCGAGGAGCTCTACGAGCCGACGCTGGCCGAGGGCGAGACGATCGAGTCGCTGCGCGCCGAGGAGTTCGACGTGGACAAGCTCGCCGCGCGCGGCGGCGCGTTCGAGCGCCTCGACCAGCTGGCGATGGAGCACCTGCTCGGGGTGCGTTCATGACCGGCCCGGAGCGCAGCGGAGCGGAGATTTCGGCATGACCCTCGTCGCCGGGGTGGACACGTCCACCCAGTCGACGAAGGTGCTCGTGTGTGACGCGGACACCGGCGCGGTCCTTCGGGAGGGCCGCGCCGGCCATCCGGACGGGACCGAGGTCGCGCCCGAGCACTGGTGGCGCGCGTTCCAGGAGGCGATCGCCGGTGGGCTGCTCGACGGGGTCGCCGCGATCGGCGTCGGCGGGCAGCAGCACGGGATGGTCCTGGTCGACGAGGCCGGCGAGGTCGTCCGCGACGCGCTGCTGTGGAACGACACCCGCTCCGCCGGCGCCGCCGAGGACCTGATCGGCGAGCTGCCCGGCGGCGCCGCCGGCTGGGCCGAGGCCGTCGGGCTGGTCCCGGTGGCGAGCTTCACCGTCACGAAGCTGCGCTGGGTGGCCCGCAACGAGCCCGACGTCGCGGCCCGCGCGGCGGCCGTCATGCTGCCGCACGACTGGATCACGCACCGGCTGCGGGCCGGCCGCGGTGCGGAGCCGACCACGGACCGCGGCGACGCCTCCGGGACCGGGTACTGGTCGCCGTCCACCGGGCGGTACCGCACCGACCTGGTGCGCCTGGCGTTCGGGCGGGACCTCGCGCTGCCCCGGGTCGCCGGGCCGGCCGAGGTCGTCGGCGAGACCGAGGGCGGCGCGCTGCTCGCCCCCGGCACCGGCGACAACATGGCCGCGGCGCTCGGCCTCGGCCTGCGTCCCGGGGACGTGGTGGTGTCGCTGGGCACGTCCGGCACCGTGTTCGGGGTCTGCGCGACGCCGGTGGCCGACCCCGGCGGTACGGTCGCCGGATTCGCCGACGCGAGCGGCCGGCACCTGCCGCTGGTCGCGACGCTGAACGCGGCACGGGTGCTCACGGCGGCCGCGGACCTGCTCGGCGTGCCACTGTCCAAACTAGACGAGCTGGCGCTGTCGGCGGAGCCGGGAGCGGGCGGGCTGACGCTGCTGCCCTACCTCGACGGCGAGCGCACCCCCAACCTGCCCGACGCCCGCGGCCTGCTCAACGGCCTCACCCGCGCCAACGCCGGGCCGGCGAACCTGGCCCGCGCCGCGTACGAGGGCATGCTGTGCGGCCTGGCCGACGGGCTCGACGCGGTCCGCGCGGTCGGCGTGCCGGTGGAGCGGGTGCTGCTCATCGGCGGCGCCGCGGCCTCGGCGGCGGTCCGGGCGATCGCGCCGGCGCTGCTCGGGATGCCGGTGAGCGTGCCGGAGCCGGGGGAGTACGTGGCGCTCGGCGCGGCCCGCCAGGCGGCGTGGGCGCTGCGCGGCACGGCCGAGGCGCCGGCGTGGCCGGTGTCCGCGGCCGAGGTCACCGCCGTTCCCGCCGAGGGGATCCGCAAGGTGTACGCCGAGGTGCGCGACCGCGCGCAGGCCCTGCTGCGGTGACGGGACCGCGGCTGACGCGGCCGCACGGATGACGAGAGCGCTGTGGTGACGGGCCGGGGTTCGCGCCCCGGCCCGCACCGCGGTCGCGGCGGGCTGCGGCGCCGGTCGTTCGCAGCCCGGCTCCGCAATCCCGCGCGCCGGGCCGCTCCCTCGTGCGGCCGGGCGCTGGATCGCGTCCGCAGCAATGACTCTGGGGCGTCCCGGTTGCGCGCGGCGGTTCCCGGCCGGGAGTGCGAGCGTTGCCGCGGTAGCGAGTCGTGTGTAAGAAATGGCTGCCATGGCAGCCATTTCTTACACACACAGCTCAGCGCGGCCGGTGAGCCGGCGCACGCCGGCGGCGCCGCCGCGGTCGATGGCCGCCTTCACCACCGCGAAGATCGCGCCCTGGAGGGCGGCGGCGGCCAGGACCTCGGCCCAGCCGTACTCCCGCGACGTCGCCTCGGGCGCGTACTCCTCGCCGGCCAGGCGCTTCCACACCTGCTTGAACACGAAGCCCGCCGCCACCCCGCCGGCGATGCCGGACGCGATGCTCAACGGCTTGTACAACAGCTTGCTCACCTGGGCTCCATCCGTCGGGGTGGCGGCGTCACGGCCGGTGGTTGCGGTAGCGGATGAGCGCGGCCAGGATCAGCAGCGCGGAGCCGACGACCCACGGCGCCGGGCGTTCCCGCGCCGAGCGGACCACCCGGCGCATCCCCGCCTCGACGCTGCGCCGCGGGTTGGTGCGCAGCTCGCGGCCCGCGTAGGCGGCGTTGACCGCCACCTGCTCGACGCCCTCGCGCATGCGCAGCCTCGCGGCCGTGACCGAGGAGTGCATCGTCTCCTGGGCGCGGGCCTTCACGTCCGCCTTCGCGGCGAGCGCCTCGACGGTCTCGCCGAGGCCGGCACGGGTCCGGGCGATCTCCTCGCGCAGCGCGGCCGCGTCGAGGGTCGCGTTGTGCCCGTTGTGGCTGTACCGGTCGCCGCCGCGGCCGGAGCGGTCGTATCTGGGTTCGGCCGCGGTCATCGTTGCCCCCCATGCTTGACCGAGGCGGCGATGACGTCGATGTCGGCGCGGACGCCGGCGACCGCGCCCTCCGGCATCGGCGATCCCGCCTTGCGCATCTGGCCGCGGCCGAGCATCGCCAGCACGCCGGCGATGACCAGCAGTACCGCGCCGATGATCAGGGCCGACAGCCACGCCGGCACGGCCGCGGCCAGGCCGATGACGGCGGCCGCCAGCAGCGCGCCGACGCCGTAGAACGCGACGACGCCTGCGCCGCCGAACATGCCGGCCCCGACGCCGGCCCGCTTGCCCTTCTGGGTGAGCTCGATCTGGGCAAGCTTCAACTCGTCGCGCACCAGCGTGGACATCTGCTCGGCGGCGAGCCTGACGAGCTCTGCCGTGGACCGGTCGCCGACCGGTGTCGCGGGGCCGGCGACCGGGTTCTCTACGCGCGGCGGAGCGGCCGGGCGGTCGTTCAGGGTGTACGTCATGGTTTCTCCTCTCGGCCGTACTTACCTGATTCCCCGCCCGGGCCGGGACCTAACCCGCAACTGTGGCCGCGGGCGCCCCACTGGCCCCGGGCGTCCCGTGCGGCGACTCCGGCTCCTCGCGGGCCCGGGCCGGCAGCAGGAATGCGAGCCCGCCGGCGAGGGCGAGCAGGCCGATCTCGAGCCACAGCACGCGCTGCAGCGAGCCGGTGAAACCGCCGCCGGTGCCGAGCCAGGAGAAGAACGCGGTGCCGAGCACGGCGACGCCGACCGCGCCGCCGACCTGCTGCGCGGCGGTGAGGGTGCCCGACGCGGAGCCGACCTCGTGCTCGTCGACGGCGGCGAGGACGATATCGAAGTACGGCGCCATCGACGCGCCCATGCCGGCGCCGAGGACGAGCAGGGCCGGCACCAGGGGCCACGGCGTGCCGAGACCGGTCCCGCCGGTGGCGGCGAGGGTGGCCAGCAGCGCCGCGGCGCCGAGGCCGACGACCGCGGTACCGCCGACGAGCAGCCGCCGGCCGCCGAACCGGGCGCCCAGGGCCTGCGAGGCGACGGCCCCCACGGCGGTGCCGAGTGCCCACGGCGCCTGGGCGAGGCCGGCGCGCAGCGGGGAGTAGCCGAGGCCGAGCTGGAGGTACACGCTGAGGACGAGGGTCAGGCCCATGAGCCCGGAGAAGAAGATCAGCCCGACCAGGAGACCCGCGTTGAAGCGGCGCTTGGCCAGCAGGGACGGCTCCACCAGGGGGCTGTGCCCGGCGCGGGTGCGGCGGCGCTCGTAGAGCCCGAACAGTGCGAAGGCCGGCAGGGACGCGATCATCGCCGCCCAGCACCACCAGGGCCAGCCGAGCTCGCGCCCCTGCACGAGGGGGAAGACGAGCAGGAGCAGCGCCGCGCCGAGCAGCGCGGTGCCGGGCAGGTCCAGGCGCAGCGCGGGATCGCGCCCGGCGGCGGCGCGGGGCAGCACCAGCGCGGCACCGGCGAGCGCGGCCAGGCCCACCGGCAGGTTGACCAGGAAGATCATCCGCCAGCCGGTGCCGAACAGGTCGGCGCCGACGAGCAGTCCGGCGAGGATCGGCCCGCAGACCGCGGACAGGCCCATGACGGGGCCGAACGCGCCGAACGCCGCGCCGATCCGCTCGGGCGGGAACGCCGCCTTGATCAGGCCCAGCCCCTGCGGGATGAGCACGGCGCCGGACAGGCCCTGCAGCACGCGGAACGCGACCAGCCAGGCCGGGCCCGGGGCGACCGCGCACAGCAGCGACATCAGGGTGAACCCGGCGGCGCCCGCCATGAACATGCGGCGGCGGCCGAAGATGTCGCCGAGGCGGCCACCGGTGACGAGGCCGATGGCGAACGCGAGGGTGTAGCCGGCGGCGAGCCACTGCAGGAACCCGGTGCCACCGCCGAGATCGGCGCGGATGGACGGGCCGGCGATGGCGATGATCGTGGCGTCGAGGAGGTCCATCACCTCGGCGGCCAGCACGACGGCGAGGACGGCCCACTTCCAGCGGTAGGGATCGGAGTTCGAACGCTGTTCGTTAATCACGAACGTCGTTCTAGCTTCGAACACTGTTCGTGTCAAGTAATATTGCCGGGTGCCCGCAGCCGCCATCCCCGCCCCACCATGGCGGGCGCCGAAGAAGCCGCCGGCCGCCCGCCAGCCCCTGAGCGCGGAGGCGGTGCTGAGCGCGGCCCTGCGTCTCGTCGACCGCGACGGCCTCGACGCGCTCAGCATGCGACGCGTCGCGCAGGAGCTCGGCACCGGAGCGGCGTCGCTGTATGCGTACTTCGCCAACAAGGAGGAGCTGCTCGAGCAGCTGCTCGACCGGGTCATCGGCGAGGTCCCGCTGCCGTCCCCGGCCGCGCCCGACTGGGCCGACGAGATCAAGCGCAGCTGCTACGCCAGCCGCGCGGTCTTCTGCGCCCACCGCGACCTCGTCAAGGTCGCCCGGGCCAGCATCCCCGTGGGCCCCAACTCGCTGCGGTACACCGAGGCGATGCTCGCCGTCCTGCGCGGCGCCGGCATCCCCGACCGCATCGCCGCCTGGAGCCTGGACCAGCTGTCGCTCGTCGTCGTCGCCGACGCCATCGAGGCCGCGATCCACGCCGAGCGCGGCCGGCGCACCGAGGCCGACTCCGCGCCGTACTTCGCCCAGGTCCGCGACTACCTCGCCAACCTGCCCGCCGACGAGTTCCCCAACCTCGTCGCCATGGCCCCAACCATGGTCGAGGGCAGCGGCGACGAGCGGTTCGCGTTCGCCATCGACCTCATGCTTGGCGGCCTCGCCCGGCACGCCCGCGGCGGTGACGGGCGGTGACCGCCATCGTGGGACTCGTGCACCAGGGCACCGTGTACATCGGCGGCGACAGCGCGGGCGCGTCCGGCTGGAGCCTCACCGTCCGGGCCGACACCAAGGTCTTCCACAACAGCGGGTACCTGTTCGGCTTCACCACGTCGTTCCGGATGGGGCAGCTCATCCGGTACGCGCTCAAACCCCCGAAGCCCGTCGGCGACATCGAACGCTTCATGGCCACCCGGTTCATCGACGCCGTCCGCGAGTGCCTCAAGACCGGTGGCTGGGCTCGCCGCGACAGCGAGCGTGAGGAGGGCGGCACGTTCCTCGTCGGCGTCAAGGGCCGGCTCTTCACCGTGCACGACGACTACCAGGTCGCCGAGGCCGCCGACGGGTACGCCGCCGTCGGGGTCGGCGACGAGATCGCCCTCGGCGCCCTCTTCGCCACCGCCCAGTCCCGCATGGCCCCGCAGCGGCGCGTCGAGATCGCCCTGCGCGCCGCCGAACGCTTCAGCGCCGGCGTGCGCGGCCCGTTCGTCTGCTTGTCCCAGCCCTCGGGAGTCATTCCGGACTGAAACGTTGCACTACGGTGTGGCCCATGACGTTCTCGATCGTCGGGCGCTCCGCCGACGGCCAGTCCATCGGCGTCGCTGTCGCCAGCAAGTTCCTCGCCGTCGGCGCCGCCGTACCGGCCGCCGAGGCCGATGTCGGCGCCCTCGCCACCCAGGCGTTCGCGAACCTCGCCTACCGCGCGCAGGGCCTCGCCATGCTGCGCACCGGCACCGCCGCCGCCGACGTGATCGCCGGACTCACCGCCGCCGACCCCGGCCGCGCCACCCGCCAGCTCGGCGTCGTCGGCCCGGCCGGCGACGGCGCCACCTACACCGGCGGCGAGTGCTTCGCGTGGGCCGGCGGCGTCGCCGGCGACGGGTACGCCATCCAGGGCAACATCCTCGCCGGCCCCGCCGTCGTCGCCGAGATGGAGCGGGCCTGGCTCGCCGCCCCCGGCCTGACGCTGGCCCGGCGACTGCACGGCGCCCTCGCCGCCGGGGACGCCGCCGGCGGCGACAGCCGCGGCCGGCAGAGCGCCGCCCTGTTCGTCGTGCGCCGTGGTGCCGGCTACAGCGGGCTGAGCGACGTCGAGGTCGACCTGCGCGTCGACGACGATCCGGATCCGGTGACCCGGATGGGTGGCCTCATCGGCCTCTGGGAGTTGTACCTCGGCAAGCCCGACCCGGCCACGCTGCTGCCCCTGGAGGGCGCGCTCGCCGACGAGGTCCGCGACCGGCTGACCGCACTCGGCCACGCCGACCTGTCCGGCTGGGCCGGCGTGGCGAACCTCGAGGAGCGGCTCGTGGACGGTGCGATCGATCCGCTGGTGCTCGCCCAGCTGCGGGCCGCCTCGTCCGGGGGCGACGCGCCCGCGGCATGACCCTGGACCCCGCGCAACCGCTCTCTAGTCGCGGCGGCGGGCCGGGGACAGGCGTACGACGCACGCGTCGGGGGCGCCGAAGGGCTCCAGGACCGCGCTGTCGCCGCCGGCGCCGCGGTGCTCCAGCACGCCGCGCACCATGCCGGCGTGCAGGCCGCACATCGCGTCCGGGTTCTGTCCCACGAGGTCCAGGAAGGGGCAGGCGCGCAGATGCACCTCGGCCCCGGCGCCGCCGGCCGGCCCGGGTTGCCGGTGCGGGTCGAAGCCGAGGCCGCGCAGCACCGCGGTGACGGCGTCGACCGGGCCGGCGTGCGGCGGGGCGGCCGCGGCCAGTTGCCGTCCCCAGTCGCGCCCCACGCGGGCGGCCGCCTGGCGGATGTCGCCGCGGGCGGGGGACAGGTGCTCCAGCAGGGCCTTCGTCAGCGTCCGGTACGGCGCGGGGGCGGGATCGGCGCCGACGGCCCGATAGCGCCAGGCCGGTCGGCCCGGCGCGCCGCCGCTGGGCCGGGCCTTCACCAGCAGCCCGGCATCGACCAGCCGGTCCAGGTGGGCGCGGGTGGTGGACAGGTGCTGCCCGGTGGTGGCGGCCACGTCGGCGGCGGTGAGCCCGCCGGCCGCGGCGCGGACCAGCCGCACGATCGTCGCCCGGCTCTCCGAGCCCAGCGCCCGGTGGCGGGGGGTGTCGTTCGTCTCCCCGGTGGGACCTGTCCGCGCCATTTTCATGATGGGTAACATTATAACGCCAAACGCCATCAAAACCATGGAAGGGGTCTCATGTCACAGCCCGATTCAGGGCCTTTCGACCCTGTCCGGCGCCTTTTGACGGCCGTACCGTTCCCGCCGTGATGACCGGTCAGCACATTCGGCGCGCCTTCGACGAGTGGTGTTCCCACCGCTGACGGCGCCGCCACCGCACCGGCGCCGTCATCTCCTCCCGCTCCCGTGGCTGTCTCCCGTGGAGGAACGCCGTCTTCCCGGCGACCAACCCCTTCCCTCCGAAATAAGGAGAGTCATGCTCAGCCCCTCGTCCGCCACCGTCGTCCGCGCGACCCTGCCGGTCGTGCGCGAGCACGCCGAAGCGATCACCGGCGCCTTCTACTCGCGGATGTTCGCCGCCCACCCCGACCTGCTCGACCTGTTCAACCGGGGCAACCAGGCCACCGGCCGGCAGCGCCAGGCCCTGGCCGCGGCCGTCGTGGCCTACGCCGGGCACCTGCTCGGCGAGGACACGGTGCCGTGGGGACCGGTCGTCGAGCGCATCGCCCACAAGCACGCGTCGCTGGGTATCACGCCCGCGCAGTATCCGATCGTCGGCCGGCACCTGATGGCCGCCGTCGGGCAGGTGCTCGGCGACGCGGTCACCGACGAGATCGCCCGTGCCTGGGACGAGGTCTACTGGCTGTTCGCCTGTGAGCTGGTCGCCCGCGAGGCCCGGCTGTACCACGCCGCCGGCCTGGACGATCCCGCCGCGGTGTGGCGCGCCTGGCGCGTCGTCGAGCGCACCCTCGAGACCGACGACGTCGTCTCCTTCACGCTCGTACCCGCCGACGGCGACCCGGCCGGCGAGTTCGTCCCCGGGCAGTACGTCTCGGTCGCCGTCGACCTCGGCGACGGCGCGGGTCGGCAGATCCGCCAGTACAGCCTGTCCGGGGCGCCGGGGCTGCCCACGTGGCAGATCACCGTCAAGCGGTTGCGCGGACAGGCCGGCAGCCCCGACGGGGCCGTATCGAGCTTCCTGCACGAGCGGGTCGCCGTCGGTGACCTGCTGCGCCTGAGCCCGCCCTTCGGCGATGTCAGCAGCGTGCCCGGCGACGGCCCGCTGTTGCTGGTCAGCGCGGGCATCGGTATCACGCCGGCGATGTCGGCGCTGCACCACCTGGCCCGGCGCGACGCCGGACGCCCGGTCGTGCTGGTCCACGCCGACCGGACCGGCGACACCCACGCCCTGCGCCGGCACCTGCCGGAGCTTCGCCGCGCCCTGCCGGGCCTGCGGATGCACCTGTGGTACGAGCACGGCGCCCCGGACGCGGCGCTGGCGACGCTCGCCACCCGCGTCGACACGGGCCGGGTCGATCCCGCGCTCATCCCGGTGCCGGCCGACGCCGATGTGCACCTGTGCGGGCCGCTGCCGTTCATGAGCCACGTGCGCGCCGGCCTGCTGCGCCGGGGGGTGCCGGGCGAACGGATCGCGTACGAGGTCTTCGGGCCCGAGATGCTGCCCAACTGAGTATCGCTCTTCCCGCTGCCGCAGGGCTTTGGCCCCGGCCCTGGGTCCTGCGGCACCGGGTGTGCCGCATCGGCGTGGCAGCACGCCGATCAGCACCGAAGAGTGATCACCCTTGCCGCCACGCCCGGCCCCGAACGCCGCCCCGACCCCCTCGACGGACACGGTGCCGGGCGTGGCACCACTCCTGGCCGCTCGCCGCTTCCTGACCGGGGAGACCGTTGGCGACCACGGCCGGACCCCGTACCAGGTGGACGGCGGGCAGTGGGATGCCTTCTACCGCGATCGCTGGCGGGCGCTGCACGACATCGGGGCGGTCGTGCACGTCGACGGCGTCGACTGCCGCCCGGGGCACGCCCAGGTGCTGGCCCAGGCCGGCGACCGGTGACTGGTGGGCGTGCCTGGCAACCCCTTCGCCGCCCTGGTCGCCGCGGTCACCCTGCTGCAACCGCTGCTCACCGGGCTCACCAGGCTCGCCGGGCGAGCACTGCCCGACCTGCCACGCGCAACGCTGCGAGGCGATGCCCGACCGGCGCCCGGGCGCACCCGTCTCGTTCCGGTGCACCGCCGCGACCACGAGGTACACCTCATCGAGGGCGCCCACCCCGGCTACCTCGGCCCCGCGGCACGGGCCGACGCCCTGGCGGTGCTGCCGCCCGCTTGGCGCAACGGCATGGCGGTGGAACTCGTGCCGCTGTAGAGGCCGGTCGGTAGGGTCCAGGGATGGCATTGTCACCGTCGGACGAGGTCGCCGCCGTGCTGCGGGAGTTCGCCGAGCGCATCGACGTGTTCGATACCGCGCCGCGACCGGCCGTCGTCGAGATCAGGGTCGGCGAGCGTGCCGTACCGTTGCGAGCCCCCGTGGTGAAGGCGCTCGTCGAGGCGTTGCGGGCATACCAGGACCCCCGCGATCGCGGCACCTGCGACCACTGCGGCGGACCGAGACTGGACGACAACTTCATGTGCGCCGACTGTGGCCGGCCCAGCGGCCTGTTCGGCCAGCTCCTGCGCGAGCGGGCGGCCCGATACGAAGGCCCGCCAGGAGAGCTGCCAGGCTGATCGCGAGCCTCCGTCAGGCTGCGGCTTCACCGGCAAGCGAGGCCGCAGCTCGACGAGCTGCGTCGAGATGACGGACCAGTTCACCGAACTGATTCGGGACCGGCTCCCCTCGATGGGCGGCCACCCACTCCTCGATGATCTGCCGCATCAAGGTCGAAGAGCCGATTCCCCAAGCGCTGGCCGCGGCCTCAACTTCGGCTTGGATATCCAGATCGAGGCGCAGCGTGGTCACCATCTTGGCCGGGCGTCGTTCCCGGACTACCTCTGCCCTGTCGAACAGGTCACCAAGGTCGTTGTCGAGTGCGAATTCGGCCGCCTCGGGAGGCGGCATACCGGCCAGGTCTTCACGCTTCTTGGTCATGATGTGTTTTTCCTCCACATCACGGGCGCCGACGATGGTCCAGACGGCGGCCTCCGTGGCGGCACGAGGTATAACGGAGCGTATTACGCTGGTACCCGGATCGCCTCGCGTAGCCGGGCGAATTCTTCGGCGAGCTGGTCGAGCTGGTAGTGGGCGTTGAGGCCGCTCGGGTTGGGCAGGATCCACACCCGCGTCGCCCCCGTGCCGGGATCGAGCGGTGCGGCGTCCTGCGGGCCCACCTTCGCCTGTTGTACGCCGAACGCCGTGCGGAAGGCCGTCACGCCGAGGACGGCGAGACATCGCGGCGCGTAGCGGGCGACCTTGCCGCGCAGGATCGCGCCGCCTTCGGTGAGCTCCTCGCGGGTGAGCTCGTCGGCGCGGGCCGTGGCGCGGGCGGCCAGGTTGGTGATGCCGAGCCCATGCCCGGGCAGGAGATCCTGCTCGTCGGGGCGCAGCTGCCGGGGCGTGAACCCGCCGAGATGCAGCGCGGGCCAGAACCGGTTGCCTGGCCGGGCGAAGTGGTGCCCGGTGGCCGCCGACCACAGGCCGGGGTTGATACCGCAGAGCAGTACATCGAGTCTGGGCGCGATCACGTCGGGCAGCAAGCGGCCGGCGGCGGCGAGGAGGTCCTCCCGGCTCGGCCGGCCGCTCCGGTGCACCGTCGACGCCATGCCGACAAGCATGCCAGGGCGGCCGGCGTCTAACGTTCGAGCCATGGGCGAGCGGCGGTTGATCTCCAGCGGGTCGACGTTCGAGCAGGAGATCGGGTACTCCCGGGCGGTCGTGGACGGCGATTGGGTACACGTGTCGGGGACGACGGGGTTCGACTACGCCGCGATGACGATCTCGGCGGACGTCGTGGAACAGGCGGAGCAGTGCTGGCGGAACATCGACGCGGCGCTGCGGGAGGCGGGCGCCTCGGTCGCCGACGTGGTCCGGGTGCGGTACCTGCTGCCGGACGCCGCGGACTTCGAGCCGTGCTGGCCGGTGCTGCGGCGCTGGATGGACGGGGTGCGTCCGGCGGCGACGATGCAGGTGTGCGGCCTGTCGGATCCCCGGATGCGGATCGAGATCGAGGTCACGGCCCGCCGGGCGGGCAGCCGGGTGGCCCAGGGGCTCGGCTGGCCGCGCTAGCGGGCCGTGACGGTTCGGAGCAGGAGCGGCGAAGGCCGGGTCAGGCGTTCTCGAGCGTGATGTCCAGCGCGACGGCCAGGACGCGCGACAGGCCGACCGGGTCGTCGGTGGCGATCGTGGCTCCGGCCAGCCCGGCCGCGCCGCCGATGCCGTCGAGTGTGCAGCCTTCGAGGCGGGCCCCGGCGGAGATGGCGAAGTCGAACCGGGCGCCGCTCAGGTCGCAGTCGATGAACGCCGCCCCGGACAGGTCGGCGCCGGTGAAGTCGGCGCCCGTCAGGTCGGTGCCGGTGAACGTGACGGCGTGCAGGTGCGCGCCCCGGAAGACGCTGCGCTCGGCCAGGCAGTCGCGGACGGTGACGTCGTGCAGGGTTCCGTCGAGCCACTGCAGCCCGGTCAGCCACGAGTCGCGGACGGTGACGCGGTGCATGACCGACTGGTCGGCGCGGACCTCGGCGAGGCTGGTGTCCTCGATGAGGCAGTCGGTGAGGATGGACCCGGTGAGGGCGGTACCGGTGAGGTCGGCGCGCTTGAACCGGCACTGGACGAACTCGGCGCCCTTGGCGGTGCGCCCGGCGAGGGCGAGGTCGTAGAAGCCGAGCGCCTTGTACGTCGCGTCGTCGCGCAGGTCGTCCTCGTCCAGGGTGGCGAGCACGAGCGTGGTCGGCGGCCGGGGCCGGGCGGGCGCGGTGTGCGCCATTGGCAGCACCGACTGGGTGGGCATGGGTGTGACGTTAGTGGCAGCTGTGACGGTCCGCCGAACCGCCCGCCGGGCGGCCGGGGAAAATCATCGGGCAATCGCGGCGACGCGTGCCTATCCTTGCGAGCGTCATGTCTGAGGTATCCCAGCCGACCAGCCTGGGCGAGCTGCGCGCTCGCCTCACCGGGCTCATGCCGCAGGACCAGCATCGGCTGCGGCGGCGGATCGACGGAGCGAAGCGGTCCCGCAACGCGCAGGGGATCGCGGAGGCGATCCGGGCCGACGTGGAGCGGGCCGAGCAGCGGGTCGCCGCCCGCCGGGCGGCCGTGCCGCGGGTCAGCTACCCCGAGCAGCTGCCGGTCAGCCAGCTCAAGGACGAGATCCTGGCGAAGATCCGCGACCACCAGGTGGTGATCGTGGCCGGGGAGACCGGCTCGGGCAAGACGACGCAGCTGCCGAAGATCTGCCTGGAGCTGGGCCGGGGCGTGACGGGCCAGATCGGGCACACGCAGCCGCGGCGGATCGCGGCGCGGACGGTCGCCGAGCGGGTGGCCGAGGAGCTGGGCACGGAGCTGGGCGCGACGGTCGGGTTCAAGGTGCGCTTCTCGGACCGGTCCGGCGACCAGACGATGGTCAAGGTGATGACGGACGGCATCCTGCTGGCGGAGATCCAGCAGGATCGGCTGCTGCGGCAGTACGACACCCTGATCATCGACGAGGCGCACGAGCGCAGCCTCAACATCGACTTCATTCTCGGGTACCTCAAACAGCTCCTGCCGCGCCGCCCCGACCTGAAGCTGATCATCACCTCGGCGACGATCGACCCGGAGCGCTTCTCGCGGCACTTCGGCGGCGCCCCGATCGTGGAGGTGTCGGGCCGCACGTATCCGGTGGAGGTGCGGTACCGGCCGATCGAGTCGGCGGACGAGGGTGCGGAGGAGATCGACCAGTTCGACGCGATCTGCAACGCGGTGCTGGAGCTGCGGGCCGAGGGGCCGGGCGACGTGCTGGTGTTCCTCAGCGGCGAGCGGGAGATCCGCGACGCGGCGGACGCGCTGACCCGGCTGGACCTGCCCAACACGGAGATCCTGCCGCTGTTCGCGCGGCTGTCGTTCGCGGAGCAGCATCGCGTGTTCCAGCCGCACTCGGGCCGGCGGATCGTGCTGGCGACGAACGTGGCCGAGACGTCGCTGACCGTGCCTGGCATCAAGTACGTCGTCGACCCGGGCACGGCGCGGATCTCGCGGTACAGCCACCGGCTGAAGGTGCAGCGGCTGCCGATCGAGCCGGTGTCCCAGGCGTCGGCGAACCAGCGCAAGGGCCGCTGCGGCCGCACCTCGGACGGGGTGTGCATCCGGCTGTACAGCGAGGAGGACTTCGCGGCCCGGCCGGAGTTCACCGATCCGGAGATCCTGCGCACCAACCTGGCGTCGGTGATCCTGCAGATGATCTCGCTCGGCCTGGGGGACCTGGCAGCGTTCCCGTTCATCGACCCGCCGGACCGGCGCAACGTGACGGCCGGCGTGCAACTGCTGGAGGAGCTGGGCGCGCTCGAGGCAAGGCCAAACCTGACGGACCGGCGCCTGACGGACCTGGGCCGGCGCCTGGCGCAGCTGCCGGTCGACCCGCGGCTGGCGCGGATGGTGCTGGAGGCCGAGCGCAACGGCTGCGTCCGCGAGGTGATGGTGATCGCGGCGGCGCTGTCGATCCAGGACCCGCGGGAGCGCCCGGCGGACCAGCAGACCCAGGCGCAGCAGCTGCACGCCCGGTTCGCCGACAAGGACTCGGACTTCACCGGATACCTGAACCTGTGGAACTACCTGCAGGAGAAGCAGAAGGAGCTGTCCAGCAACCAGTTCCGCAAGCTGTGCCGGGCCGAGTTCCTCAACTACCTGCGGGTCCGCGAGTGGCAGGACATCTACAGCCAGCTGCGGCAGGTCCTGAAGTCGATGGACGTGACGCCGAACGAGGAGCCGGCGGCGCCGTACGCGGTCCACGTGTCGCTGCTGGCGGGCCTGCTGTCGCACATCGGCCTGAAGGACGCGGAGAAGAACGAGTACCTGGGGGCGCGCAACGCGCGGTTCGCGGTGTTCCCGGGCTCGGCGCTGTTCCGCAAGACGCCGCGCTGGGTGATGGCGGCGGAGCTGGTGGAGACCTCGCGGCTGTGGGCGCGGGTCGCGGCGCGCATCGAGCCGGAGTGGATCGAGCCGCTGGCGCAGCACCTGGTGAAGCGGCAGTACAGCGAGCCGCACTGGGAGCGCAAGCAGGCCGCGGTGATGGCCTCGGAGAAGGTGACGCTGTACGGGGTACCGATCGTGACGGCCCGGAAGGTCAATTACGGCAGGATCGACCCGGTGCTGTCCCGCGAGCTGTTCATCCGCCACGCGCTGGTGGAGGGCGACTGGGAGACCTCGCACGCATTCTTCGCCGAGAACCGGCGCCTGCTCGACGAGGTCGAGGAGCTGGAGAACCGGGCCCGCCGCCGGGACCTGCTCGTCGACGACGAGACGCTGTTCGAGTTCTACGACGGCCGGATCGCCCCGGAGGTGGTGTCGGGCCGGCACTTCGACAGCTGGTGGAAGCAGACCCGCCGGGAGCAGCCGGACCTGCTGACGTTCGACCCGGCGATGCTCGTCAACGCCTCCGCCGATGCGGTACGCCAGGAGCAGTATCCGGACGCCTGGGAGCAGGACGGCCGCCGCTTCCCGCTGACGTACCAGTTCGAGCCGGGCACGGACGCCGACGGCGTGACGGTGCACATCGGCCTGCCGCTGCTGGGCACGGCCCGCGACGCCGACTTCGTGTGGCAGGTGCCCGGGCTGCGCGAGGATCTCGTCACCGCCCTGATCAAGTCGCTGCCGAAGGCGCTGCGGCGCAACTTCGTGCCGGCCCCGGACACCGCCCGCGACGCGCTGGCGTCGATGCCGGCCCGCGACGGCGACCTGCTCGACGCACTGGAGCTGCACCTGCGCCGGATGACGGGCGTGTCGGTGCCGCGCGAGGAGTGGGACTGGTCGCGGGTACCGGAGCATCTGAAGATGACGTTCCGGGTCGTCGACGACGCCGGCAAGGTGCTCGGCGAGGGCAAGAGCCTGCCCGGGCTGCGGGAGCGGCTGGCCCCGAAGGTGCGCGAGACGGTCGCGGAAGCGGCCGTGGACGTGACCCGGAAGGGGGCGACGAGCTGGGAGTTCGGCACAGTGCCCCGCACCTTGTCGCGCACCGTCGCCGGCCACACCCTCACCGTGTACCCGGCGCTGGTCGACGAGGGCACGTCCGTGGCGGTGCAGGCGTTCGACCTGCCGGCCCGCCAGCGGCTGGAGATGTGGGCGGGCACCCGCCGCCTGCTGCTGCTGACACTGCCGCCGCCGGCCCGCTTCGTGCAGGGCCGGCTGACGAACGAGGCGAAGCTGGCACTGAGCCGCAACCCGCACCACAACGCCGTGGACCTGCTGGACGACTGCGCGGCGTGCGCCGTGGACCAGCTGATGACGGACGCGGGCGGCCCGGCGTGGGACGAGGCCGGGTTCGCGGCGCTGCGGGACAAGGTCCGCGCGGACCTGGTGGACCTGACCATGGATGTGGTCGGCAGCGTGCGGAAGATCCTGGCGGCCGCCCACGACGTGGAACAGCGCCTGGCCCGGACGAAGAACCCGCTGCTGCTGCCGGCGCTGACGGACATGCGCGGGCAGCTGGGTCGCCTGGTGTACCGCGGATTCGTCACCGACACGGGCTGGCAGCGGCTGCCGGACCTGGAACGGTATCTGCGCGGCATCGAGCGGCGCCTGGAGAAGGTCCCCACGGACACGGCCCGGGACCGGGATCGGATGCTGACGGTGCAGGAGGTGCAGCGGGAGTACGACCAGCTGGCGGCGACGATGACGATGTCGCCGCAGCTGCGCGAGATCCGCTGGATGATCGAGGAACTGCGGGTGGGCCTGTTCGCGCAGGCGCTCGGCACCGCCTACCCGGTGTCGGACGTGCGCATCTACCGCGCGATGGACGCGCTGCCGTCCTGAGCGACGCCGCCCATCGCCGCGGGGATCAGTATTGGTCGGGCCGGTGGAAGATGACGGTCTGGTCGCCGCCGGCCGGCGGCTGCCCCGGCCCGTTCGGGTTGATGATCTGCGTCGGCCCGGACGGCTGCCCGCCGAACCCGGGGTTGATCACCTGCGTCGGCCCGGACGGCGGCGGCCCGAACCCGCCCGGGTCGACCACCTGCGTGGCTGCGGCCGGCGACCCGTACGTGGTCGGCTGCCCCCGGCCGTCGGACGGGAACCCGGCCGGGGCGGGCACCACGGGATGCATGCCGGTGTCGGGCTCCCGGCTGTCCTTGCGCCGGAAGTAGAAGAGGCTGCCGACGAGCCCGAGCGCGGCGCCGACGATGGCCACGATGCCGATCCAGAACCCGGCCGACTTCCCGCCGCTGTCGCTCGCCCGGCTGGTCGCCGGGGCAGAGGTCGGCTGGATGGCCACCCCGTTGCCGGCCACCGGCGGCCCCATGGTCTCGTCGGACAGGGGCGGGGCCTCGCTGTACGACGGGCTCGGGCTCTTGGCCGACCTGCGCGGGCTCGGGCTCATGCTCGGGCTCGGCCCGCCGTTGGTCCGCAGCGTGAAGTTGTCGGCGTTGCCATTCTCGACCCGGATCTGCCCCTTGCCCTGCCCCCCGGTTTTCGCGGTGAGCACGATCTGGCCGGCGACGGTCTTGTCGGCGGCGATCGTGGCGTTGGAGTGGCAACTGGCGGTGCGACCACCGCCGCCGACGGTGCAGTTCGGGTTGTCGGCCGGGTCGATGATCGCGGTGGAGGGCGCCTGCACGGTGACGGTCAGGCCGGCGACCGGCTCCTTCGACCTGTTCTTCACCACGAAGCGGATCGGGACCTTCTCGCCGACCTTGGCCTGGACGTTGCCGTCAACCTTGATCTCGAGCGGGTCGGCGGCCCATGCGGGCGTGGCGACCAGCGTGGACCCGGCGAACGAGCCGACGCCGACGGCCGCGGCAGTCGCCACCGCCGCGCTCCAGCGCCTCAGTCTCCGGACCTCACCCATGCTTCGGCGGACATTAGCAGCATTCGTCAACGATCGCCGCCTGCCGCCCGGTGGGACGGATCACGCAAAGGCATCTGAAACAGGCGGAACAGCCACCACAGCGACGGCACCAGGATCACGGCACCGGCGAGGACGGCCCACAGCGTGGCGCGCATCACGGCCGGGGTCGCGGCCATGCCGGAGACCGTGGTCGCCGGCGGCAGCAGGTACGGGTACTGCGCGGCCGCCCACCCCCACAGCACCGCGGCGACGGCGAGCCCGCCGGTGACCCGCACCGCCGCGTACCGGCCGGCGGCGAGCAGCCCGATCGAGGCGAGCCCGGCCAGCGCCGACACGACGACGAGCGCGGCCGGCACCGGCCGCCACAGCCGGTCGGCGAGCCAGCCCGCGTCGAGCTCGACGACGACGAGCCCGGCGACCGCGAGCACCCCGGTGCCCGCACCGGCCCACAGCGCCCGGCGCCGCAGCCGCGGTACGAGATCCGGGGCCTCGCGCCGCGCGTCGAAGATCAGGAACACGGCGGCCAGGTAGGCGCACACGGCCACGGCGAGCGCCCCGGTCGCCACCGAGGTCGGGTTCCACCACGAGGTGAGCAGGTTTCCGCGGCCGGCGGTCCACGGCGGCACCCGGCCGGACGCGATGCCCCCGGCGACGGCGCCGAGGAAGAACGGCGTGACCACGGAGGAGAACGCGAACAGGGCGCCGAAGATCCGCTGCCGGCCGAGGGTGCCGCTGGTCTTGCGGAAGGCGAACCCGGCACCGCGGCCGATGATGCCCAGCGCCGCGCAGGTCAGCGGGATGTACATGGTGGCGGCGACGCCGGCGAACACGGCCGGGAAGGCGGTCCACAGCAGCACCATCGCGAAGATGAGCCACACGTGGTTGGCCTCCCAGATGGGCCCGATCGCGTGCTCGATGAGCTTGCGCTGGCGCATGCCGGTGCGGGCGCCGCCGGCGAAGAGGTCCCAGAACCCGGCGCCGAAGTCGGCGCCGCCGAAGAGGGCGTATGCGGTGAGGGCGGCGAAGAGCACGCCGAGGAGCGCGTCGGCGGAGGTCATCACGGCACCGGGAAGGTCTCGACGTCGGACTCCCGCGGCGCGACCGGCACCGGTTTGTCCCGGGCGAGCCGGCGCAGCACGTACACGGTGGCCACGGTGAGCAGCGTGTACACGACGAGTACCACGACGAGCCCCGTCCGCAGCCCGGGTGCGGTGTTGACGGCGTCGTGGGTGCGCAGGACGCCGTAGACGACCCACGGCTGGCGCCCGACCTCGGTGGTGGTCCAGCCGGCCTCGAGGGCGAGGACGGCGGCCGGGCCGCACAGCGCCGCGGCGCGCAGGAACCAGCGGTTGGTGAGCCAGCCTCGCCGCCATCGCCAGATGAACGCGAACGCGGCGGCGACGGCGAGCATCGCGAACCCGGCGCCGACCATGAGCTGGAACGACCAGTGCACGACGTTGACCGGCGGCCGCTGGTCGGCGGGGACGGTGTTGAGCCCGGCGATCTCGGCGTTGGGGTCCCAGTGCGCCAGCAGCGACAGCGCGTTGGGGATCTCGATGGCGTAGCGCAGCTCGCCGTCGATGGCCACGCCGCCGAGGTGCAGCGGCGCGCCGCGCTGGGTCTCGTAGAGGCCCTCCATCGCGGCGAGCTTGACCGGCTGGTGGGTCGCGACGTGGTGGGCGGCCCAGTCACCGACGCCGACCTGGACCGGCGCCATGACGGCGGCGACGGTGAACGGCACGAGGAAGCCGAGGCGGTGATACCGGTCGGTGCGCCCGCGCAGCATGCCGACCGCGTAGACGGCGGCCATGCAGAAGCCGGTGACCATGAACGCGGCGACCATCATGTGCACCGACTGCGGCCCGGTGGCCGGGTTGAACATGGCGCCGAGCGGGTCGACGCCGGTGATCCTGCCGTCGACGAGGTCGAAGCCCCTCGGCTGGTTCATCCAGGCGTTGGCGCTGACCACGCAGAACGTCCCGACGATCCCGGCGATCAGGACCGGCACCGCGGACCACATGTGCGCGCGGGCGGAGAGGCGGTCCCAGCCGTACAGGTAGATGCCGAGGAAGATGGCCTCGATGAAGAACGCGAATCCCTCCAGCGTGAACGGCAGCCCGATGACCTGGCCGTAGGTGCCCATCAGGCCGGGCCACAGCAGCCCCATCTCGAAGCTGAGGACGGTGCCGGAGACGGCGCCGACGGCGAACAGCACGCCCATCGCGCGGGCCCAGCGGCGGGCGAGGAGCCGGTAGTGCACGTCGCCGGTGCGGTGGCCGCGCCACTCCATGAACAGCGTGATGGCCGGCATGGCGACGCCGAAGCTGGCGATGATGATGTGCCAGCCGAGCGACAGTGCCATCTGGATCCGGGCGGCGGCGAAGTCGCCGGGCGTCGCGGCCTCGGCGAGATAGGTGATGGACGGTGACAGCAGGGATTCCACGGGATGCCCCCTATTGCCTGCGTGGTGTGCCTGCTGTTCTATCGCCGTCGCCGGCGGGCACGCGCGCCGATGCGCCCGAAAGCGGTGTTGAACACGTTCGGGAACTTTTCCCGCGTTTCACGAGTAGCATGGCTACATGTGTCGTGCCTACAGGTCGACTCTAGATATCGGCCGGCGGCGCGATGAACTGCGCCAGCGCCAGCAGCGACACGATGAGCACGAGCCCGGCGCAGAAGAGCCGGCGCCGCCGGATGTTCTCGTACGCGTGCCACCACGCGATCGCCGCCTCCGACACCGGCCCGGCCACGAACCCGCCGGCCCGGACCCGCCGGGGCACCACCATCGGCGCCAGCCGCACCGCCGTGCTCACAGAGACCCGGCGCGCCGGCGGCTCCTCGTCCCGCTCCGGCGTGACGGTGATCTGCAGGTCGTCGTCGTCCCGCTCCGCACCGTCCCGCTCGTCGAGCCAGAAGCGCTCCGACCGGCGCCGGAACACCCGCCCGAGGAAGTCGTCGGCGGCCCGCGCCTGCCCGAGCCGGGTGCGCTGCAGCTCCAGCCACGACCAGCGGGTCGCCACGTCGGTGAGCACGTCGACGTAGAGATGGTCGGCGTCCTGCTCGCCCCCCACGACCCGTACCGAGTCGCGCCGCAGCGGTTCCAGATGCCGAGTGACGAAGGCGACGTACCCGGCCGGCGGCTCCGACGTCATCCGCATCACACCAACGCGCATAGACCACATCGTCGCTCTCCGCGCTCCGCAGCGCCAGCAACGGCGTCGCGGAGGCCGCGGCCCGGAGTGGGAACCCCCACCGATGATCGAGCGGAGCAATCGTCGGGCCAAGTACACCCTAGGATCGCCCCGTGGGCTCTGCGTTACCCGTGGGCCGGGAGATCCTCATCCCCGGCGAGCTGTCGGTCGCCATCGACGAGGGTGGCATCCGCACGGCCGGCGGCATGTTGTCCGCGCTGCTGTACACCACCGACGGCCTCGAGCGGCACGGCCAGCGCGAGATGGTCTTCGCCGTCGCCCGAACCGGCGCGCCCGCGCCCGGATTCCCCTTCACCATGGCCCGCACCGTGCACCGCTTCGCCGCCGAGGGCCGGCTCGTCGACGCCGGCGACGTGAGCGTCTTCGGCCGCCCCGGCGTCGACGTCGACGAGCGCGTCACCGGCTTCGTCTACGCCGACCCGCCCGCCGCCCTGCCGTCCACAGTGGAGCTGCCGCGCCCGCCGCTGATCGCCCTGCCGCTGCTGGGCGGCGAGACGGCCGTCGTGCAGCGCTTCGGCCACGCCCGGGTCCTCGCGCTGCTCGGCGCGCAGGAGCGCTACTACCCGCACCCGTGGTGGTTCCGGCCCGGCCGCGCCCCGGTCCTCGACGACGCCGAGTTCCGCGCGGCCACCATGCTGTCCCGGGCGCCCGCCTACAACCTGCCGTTCCTGAGCGTCGTCCACGACGGCGACCGGCTCGAGCTGTCGGTGGCCGCCGAGGAACTGCCCTCGCTGCGGGAGGCGATGCGCGAGGCGCCCGACGTGTGCGCCTACCTGCCGGGACTCGCCGGCACCCCGAAGACCTACGTGTGGGCGCCCGGCCAGTCCGGCCCCGCCGCGATCGTCGCCCCCGGTGGCGAGCGGGCCACCCGGCTCGCCTGCAACTTCCTGCTGATCGTGCGCGGCGCGTCGGGCCCGCCGGGCGCCGGCGCCGACCGCCAGGCGCCGACCGCCCGCCAGGTCGAGGACGGTTTCGCGGTACTGCTGACCGGCGCCATGTACGCCCGCCTGCTGCAGGCCGTCGAGGCCGGCCGCCCCGTGGAGATCGGCCTGCCCGGCGGCGCCGTGCGTGCGCTCGCGTTCCGGGTCGCCGACGCCGCCGGCGGCGCCGCGGCCCAGCCCGAGGCCGGCCCGGACGCCGTCAACGCCCTGCCGCCGGACCTGCTCAACGGTGTGCCGGCGGCCACCACCATGGCCGCCGGCGACCTGCGCGGCACCGCCCGTCCGGCGCAGGGCGGCGCCCAGGATCCCGGCCGCGGCCGCATCGTGCTGCTCACCAGCGAGGAGCAGCTGCGCCAGGCCACCACCCCGGCCGAGCTCAGCGACTTCCTCGACCGTGCCCGCCGGGTCGTCGAGCGGCTCTTCGCCGGCGTGCGCCACCACACCGAGGAGCTCATGGTCGAGTTCCGCCTGGCCCCGAATCGCCCCGTCGCGGTGCGCATCATGGCCCGTCCCGAGGCCCCGCCCCGCGAGCTGCAGGTCGTCCTGGAACGGCAGCTGCAGGCGCTGCCACCCCCGACGATCCGCTACACCGAGGTCGCCTTCCAGCTGCACCTGCCGGTCGGCTGACCCGGAGACCGGCGAGCGCTACACGACATCGGTGAGCCGGACGATCATCTTGCCCAGGTTCGCGCCGCGCAGCATGCCCAGGAACGCCTCCACCGCGTCGTCGATGCCGTCGGCGAACGTCTCCGAGACCCGCATCCGGCCCTCCCGCAGCCAGCCGGTCATCTCCTCGGTGAACGCCTCCCGCCGCGCCCAGTGGTCCAGGACCAGGAAGCCCTGCATCGTCAGCCGCTTGCTGATGAGCAGGCTCAGGTTGCGGATACCGGTGGCGTCCGGGGTGTTGTACTGCGAGATCGCCCCGCACACCGCGATCCGCCCGTGCACGTTCATCCGGAACAGCGCCGCCTCGAGCTGCTCGCCGCCCACGTTGTCGAAGTAGACGTCGATGCCGTCGGGGGCGAGCCGCTTGAGCTGGCCACGGACGTCTCCGTCGCGGTAGTTGAAGGCGGCGTCGAAGCCGAGCTCCTCGGTGAGATACCGAACCTTCTCCGCCGACCCGGCCGACCCGATGACCAGCCGGGCGCCGCGCAGCCGGGCGATCTGCCCCGCCAGGCTGCCCACGGCGCCGGCCGCCCCGGAGACGAACACCGTCTCGTCCGGGCGCATCCGGGCGACGTCGAGCAGCCCGGCGTACGCGGTGAGCCCCGGCATGCCGAGCACCCCCAGGTACGCCGAGGCCGGCGCCGCCGCGGTGTCCACGATCCGCACCCGCTCGGCGTCCACCAGCGCGTACTCCCGCCACCCGAGGCCGTGCAGGATGCTGTCGCCGACCTTCACGGCCGGGCTCCGCGAGGCCACGACCGTGCCGACGGCGCCACCGTCCAGCGGCGCGCCGAGCTGGAACGGCGGCACGTAGGAGGGCACGTCATTCATCCGGCCGCGCATCGCCGGGTCGACGGACATGACGTCGTTGCGGACCAGCACCTGGCCGGGGCCCGGCTGTGCTGCCGGTTCCTCCCGGAGCTCGAAGTCGGTCTCCGCGGGGAATCCGGTCGGCCGGGCGGCGAGGTACCAGACCCGGTTCACCAGGGTCGCGTCCATGCCCGTCACGGTAGCGCGCGATCGAGCAGCGCGCGATTCGAGCCGCGCGCTGGTCAGCGTCCGTCGAGGGTCGCCAGCTTGTCCGGGTTGGCCACCAGGAAGATCCCCGCGATGCGACCGCCGGCCGCCGAGACCGCCAGGGTGTACCGGTGGCGACCCTCCATCAGCAGCGCCGGGGCGCCGTTGAGGTGCACCGGCGCGGCGGTGAAGGGCCGGCCCAGGATCGCGGTGAAGAACCGGACCACCTTGTCCCGGCCCCGGACCGGGTTGCGGGCCGCCCGCACCCGGCCGCCGCCGTCGCTCCACGCCACCACGTCGTGGCGCAGCAGCCGCTCCAGCCGCTCCACGTCGCCGAGCCGGGCCGCGGCCACGAAACCGTCGATCAGCCGGGCCAGCTCCGCCGGGTCGGTGCTGAAGCGGGCCCGCCCGGCCAGGGCCTCGGTCGCCCGGCCGCGATGTGACAGCCGCCGGTGTGGGCTGGGCCACCACCGGCCCAAATTCACTGGTTGCAGCGGCCGGCACTTAGGGTTCAGGGGTGACCTCCACCACCTGGCGCCACCTGCCGCCCGCCGCCCGCGCGATCGCCGTCGCCTCGGCCGAGGCCGTCGATGCCGCCCGCGCCCGCGACGCGGAGGCCTACCCGGACGCCGTCGAGCGCCTCGCCGCCCTCGACCCGGAGCAGACCGGCCGCGTTCTCGGCGCCGTCGTGCGGGCCCTGCTGGAGGAGCGCCACCCGGACGGCCTGGACGGCGACGACGTCCGGGCCGCGCTCGAGCACGCGGTGCGCGCCGCCAACACCTGGCAGGACGTCGACCCGCAGGTCATGGTGGTGCTGCTGGTGGGCGCGCTCGGCATCCACGAGCAGGACGAGGAGGCGCCCGTCACGCCGCGCGCGCTCGCGGCCCACGCCCCGCTGCTCATCGCGGATCTGCTGCAGGCCCGGAGCCTTCCGGTGTACCTGGAGAACGCCTTCGCCGAAATCCAGCGCTCCGAGGTCCACGACGACTGATCCGCGCCGCCGTCAGCGGGAGCCGCCGCGGAAGCCGTCTCGGAAGCGGCGGAAGAAGCCGCCCTCCTGCGGCAGCGCCGGTGCGGCCGGCGGCGCCGTGGCCCGCTGCCGCGCGATCGGCCGGTCGTAGTCCGTCCGTGCGATCGCGTCCACGACCTGCGCCTCGGTGAACTGCTCCGACCCCTCGATCATCGGCACGAACCCGACGAGGATCCCGTCCCGCATCACCTGCGCCTCGAGCCCCGCGGTGCCGTCGGTGTCCCAGACGGCGACCCGTCCGTCGAACAGCGCCACCCGCACGCCGAACTCCGACAGCCCGGCCTTCGCCATCTCCAGGTGCGCCGGCACGCCACGCTCACGCAGCGCGTCGACGACCCTGCGCGCCTCGAACTCGTCCATCCCGGAACGTTAGCGCCAAACCCTGTGAGCTGTCTGAACGTCGTACGGGAGCAGCATGGGCGCACCCGCCCGCGCGGCGAAGGCGGGCCCGTGACGCGCGTCGCTTCCGCTGTCGGCTTGGCAGCAATGGGGGAGTGAACGCGGCCGGCGGCCCAATACCGTCATTTCCGTGCCGCGAACCACCGTGGGCGGCCGGCAGCAACGACCCGACAGCGATTTGGAGCACATCCCGATATGAGCGACGACTACACGCCCTTCAGCACCGACCTCGACGGCGACGGGGTGGAGGACCAGGCGGTGATCTACACCCTCGACGACGGCAGCAACGTGCTCGTCGGCGACATCGACCACGACGGCCACGCCGACATCGTCGCCCTCGACAGCAACGGCGACGGCGTCTACGAGCAGATGTACGACATCAACACCGGCGTCACCACCGACCTCACCGACCCCGGCTACGGCTCCGACGGCTACGGCAGCGCCGACTACGACGGCTCCGGCGGCAACCTCGACGGCGACATCTCCTCCGCCGAGGCCACCGCGGGGAACGGCACCGACGGCGGCCACCTGGACGCCGGCACCGTCTCCGACATGCTGGCGATGCAGCACGAGACCTCGATGTCGATCATCAACAACATCTGATCCAGGCCGGGCCGGACGGCCGGGCGTGTTGGCGGCACCGCGCAAGCCGGTATACATGATCCCGATGGCACCGTTCGGCCCCCTGCTCGTCGCCGACCTCGTCGGCATCACCGTCTTCGCCGCCTCGGGCGCCGCCGCCGCGGTGGCCAAGCGCCTGGACCTCTTCGGCGTGATCTTCGTCGGCTTCATCGCCGCGCTCGGCGGCGGGATCATGCGCGATCTCTTCGTCAACGTCCAGCCGTTCGCGTTCGTCGACTGGCGGTACTCCGTCGTGGCCGTCCTCACCGCGGCCGCGACGTTCTGGCTGCACCCAGCCGTCAACCGGCTGCGCTGGACGGTGCTCGTCCTGGACGCCGCCGGCCTCGGCCTGTTCGTGGTCACCGGCACGCTGAAGGCGCTCGACGCCGGCGTACCACCGATCGGCGCCTGCATCATCGGCATGATCACCGGGATCGGCGGCGGCCTGGTCCGCGACCTGCTCACCGGCGAGATCCCGACCGTGCTGCGCCGCGAGATCTACGCCGTGGCCGGCCTGGTGGGCTGCGCCTCGGTCGCCGCCCTGGACGCGATCCACCTGCAGCGCCCGCTGGGCATCGCGCTGGCCGCCACCCTCACGTTCGCACTGCGTATGGTCGCCATCCGCCGCAACTGGTCCGCGCCGACGGCCTCCTGAGCGCCGCGCTGGGGTGCGGCGGCCCGGCCGAGACGATTCGGCCGGCATTCCTGACATGAGGTGGCAGGAATAGGCGCGAAGATGACGCCATGACCGGATTCGCGAGCCTCATCATGGTGAACATCGACTGCGCCGAGCCGCCCGTACTCGCCGATTTCTACAGCGAGGTCCTCGGCTGGGACGTCACCCACAGCCAGGCTCAGTACGCGATGATCAGCGACGGCACCACGTCCATCGGCTTCGGGCAGGTGTCCGCGTACGAGGCGCCGACCTGGCCCGAGGGCCCCACGCCGAAGCAGTTCCACCTCGACTTCTACGTCGACGATCTGGCCGACGCCGAGGCCCGCGCGCTCAAGCTCGGCGCCACGAAGCCGGAGTTCCAGCCGGGCGGCGACCGGTACACAGTCCTGCTCGACCCGGCCGGCCACCCGTTCTGCGCCTGCCTGCGAAGCTGAAAGCTAGCCTGGCTCTCGCTTCGCTCGAGCATCGGTGGGGGGTTCCCACCCCACACCCCCCATGCTCGCTTCGCTCGCACTTTTTGTGGGCGCTTCGCGCAGTGGTTGGCGCAGTGGTTGCGGTTTTGGGTCGATTTGGGGCGCTCGCTCGTCAGGCTATTTACTCGGCTTAGAGCGACCGTCAATTGGCTGGCAGCGGCAGTCCGCCGAGCAAAGTCTCTGTGGTCATGCGCCCCGGCGCCCACAGTGCACGGGGTTCTCCTTGATCACGGAGCGAACGTGCTGCTTTACTCCGTGATCACGGCGAGCATGATGGTCGGGCGACGCAGATCGCAGGCACGGACTGCGCCGCCCGAACTCGGCTTCTCGCGATGCCAAGCGCCCAATTGACGGTCACTCTTACTCGGGTTCTATTTTGTCAGCGTTGATGAGGAGACGGACGGGGGTTTTGCGCCCAGGAAGAAGATGCCGGGGAAGCCGGCCGTCTCGAAGCCGGCGCTCGGGTTCTTGCGCAGCGTCGAGCCCTCGATCGACATGGTGCCGGTGCGGTCGTTGCTCACGAAGAACACCGCGCCGCCACCCTCGTTCGCCTTGTTCTGCTCGATCAGCGTGCCCGCGAGGCGGACGGTGAAGTTGTTGCCGTCGCAGTAGATCGCGCCGCCGCTGCCGCCGCCCGCGGTGCCCGACCGCGCCGGGTTGGCGCCCTTGCCGATCGCCGAGTTGTACGAGAACACGCTGTTGAGCACCACCCACGACACCTGGATGCTGCTCAGCGCGCCGCCGTTGGAGCACACGCCGCCCTGGCCGGAGGCGCCGCCGAAGGTGCTGCCGACGATGTAGACGGGCTGGTTGTGGTACTGGCTGAGCACCCGGATCGCGGCGCCGCCCAGGTCCGGGCCCGTGTCGTCGCAGCGGTTGCGCACGAACCGCGTGTTGACCGCCTTGAACCGGCCGCCCCGCACGAAGATCGCGCCGCCGCCACCGCCCTCGGTCTTGTCGCCGGCCGAGTTGCCGTCGGCGAACGCGATGTTCTGCACCGTCAGCGCCGGGGTCTCCTGGTCCTGGCAGTGGCTGGTCGTCCACTCCTGCGCCTTGTCGCAGGTGTTCTGGTACAGAATCCGGCGCTTCCCCTCGCCGCTGAGCGTTACCTTGCCGCCACCGTCGATGACGACCCTGGGTGACCGGTTGCGTACCTTCGCGGTGTCTTTCAACACGATCGTCACCGGGTCCGGCCCGCAGTTGAACGTGATGATCCCGCCCGCGGCGACGGCCGCGACGAACTTCTCCGAGGTGCACCCGGCCGGGCTGCCCTCGCCGACGACCCAGGTCGGATTCGTGGTGTCCACCGCCTGCGCCTCCTGCGGCACGGCGGCATGCCCGTTGGGGTTGCCATTCGTGTACGACTGGCCCTTGGCCGCGCCGCCCGCGGACGACGGCGCCGAGCCGATGCCGCCCGCTCCGTCCGCTGCGCCCGAGGCTTCCGGTGCGCCCGAGGACTCCGCCGCCCCCGGGGCCGCGGAGTCGGCCGCGCTCGGCAGGAGGTCGGCGGGATCGACCGGGACGCGTTCATCGCCGCAGGCCGCCAGCGCGAGCGCGGCAACCACCAGCATGATCCCGAACCGTCGTCGCATTGGGGGATGGTAGCCCGCACGGCCCAGTGGCAGGAGGGTCCCTGCCGCCCCTGCGGCACCGCGGCGTTCGTCGAGCTGCGGGTTACGGTACCCCCCATGAGACCGCACCTTGCCGAGCAGCTCGACATGCGGCCGCACCCCGAGGGCGGCTGGTACCGCGAGACCTGGCGCTCCCCGGTGACGTTCGCCCCCGACGGCTACGCGGGCCCGCGCAGCGCCGCCACCGCGATCTACTTCCTGCTGCACCCCGGCGAGGAGTCCGCGTGGCACGTGGTGCGCTCCGACGAGCTGTGGTTCTGGCACTCCGGCAGCCCGCTCGCGCTGCGCCTCGGCGGCTCCGGCGACCGTCCCGGCCCGGGCCCGGAGGTCCTGCTCGGCGCCGATGTGACCGCCGGCCAGCGCCCGCAGGGACTCGTCCCCGGCGGCGTATGGCAGTCCGCCGCGCCGGCCGGCGACGAACCGGTCCTCGTCAGCTGCGTGGTGGCGCCGGGCTTCGACTTCGCCGACTTCCGCCTGGCTATCGGATAAATCCGGACGCGGCGGCGTCCGGATTTGTCCGCAGGCGTGGTTCAGGCGGCCGCGCGGCGCGCGAAGCTGAACGCGTAGATGCCCGAGATCTTCACCCCGCCGCGCTCCGTCGACGCGTGCACCATCCGGCCGCCGCCGACGTAGATGCCCACGTGCCCCGTCGACGGGAACACCAGGTCGCCGGGCTGCAGCTCCGCGCGGGAAACGGGCCGGCCCCACCCGGCCAGACCGCCGGTCGTGCGCGGCAGCGACAGTCCGGCCAGCCGGTACGCCGCGACCACCAGCCCCGAGCAGTCGAACGCGTCGGGGCCGGTCGAGCCGAACGCGTAGCCCTTGCCGACCTGCGCCAGCGCGAAGCCCACCACGCCGGACGGGGCCGGTCGGCGGACCGGCGGGGCGGCGACGCCCGGCGGAGAGCCGGCGGAGCGCCGTGCGGTGGCACCCGGGCGGCCTGCCCGGTCGCGGCTGTCCTGATCCTGGTTGGTCCGGTCGCGGCTGGCTTGATCCTGGTTGGCTCGGTCGCGGTTGGTTCGATCTTGGTTGGTCCGGTCGCGGCCGGTGCGCTTCCGGCCCGCATCGGCGGCGCGCCGGGCCTGGCCCGATCGCGAGGCCCGCGGCGACCCGTCCCGAACCGAGCCGAGCGGTGTGGACTCCGGCGCGGGAGAGCCGGCGGTCGGCGTGGCGGGCTCCCGGATGCCCCGAACGACGCCCGACAACTCCGCGAGGCGGTCCGGGTAGACGGTGTCGGGACTCGGAACAGCTCCGGGCGAGGACGAAGCAGCGCCGGAGGAGAGGGCGGGCGCACCGTGCGTGGTGTTGCCGCTCATGAGGGCGCCGCCGAGGACGGCGCAGGCGGTCGTGACGGCCGCGAGGGTGCGGCGTAACGGATGTGTGGACAGATGGAGCTCCCCGTTCGGCCCGGGGCACACCTGCGCTCTCCAGTGGCCGCGCGCACGGGGCATGCCGGCGCACGGACCCGGCCGGCGGCGAGGACTGCGTCCGTCGCCGGCCCCGGAGACCCGGGCAATGATCACTGCCGAAGCCAAAATAAACCGGCGTTCCCGGGCTTTCGGCCATTTCGCATAAATCGCCCTGATCGCCCCGAGACCATTTCGGGTGTACCGCCGAAGAAGGCGACGTTCGATCAACCCTTCGACGACGGTGGCTCGGGCTCGGAAATGTCGGCGACCGTCGCGTCCAGTGCCGCGATGGCGGCGTCTGCCGAGACGGCCAGGGCAACGCCGTGCCGGCCGCCGCCGAGTGAGATCTCGCGGCCCCGGATCCGCTCGTCGGCGATCACCGGCCACGCCGTCGACGAACCGAACGGCGTGATCGTGCCGCGCTCGAAGCCGGTCGCGTCCTTCGCCGTGGCCGCGTCCGGCATCGACATGCGCGCGACGCCGAGCAGGGCCCGTAGCTTCGGCCAGGAGATCACCCGGTCGAGGGGCAGCAGCACGAAGCGGTAGTCGCCCTCGCCCAGCCGGACCACGATGGTCTTGACCACGTCGGAGACCGCCATCCCGCGCGCCGCGGCCGCCTCGGCCGGGCCGCGCACCGGGCCGTGCTCGACCACCCGGAAGGCGATGCCGCTCGCCGCGACCCCGGCGACGGCCGGATTGTCGGAGAAGTCCGAAGCGTGGGGCATGCCGGTCACTGCACCAGCGGGCGGACGCGCTCGGCGACGAACCGCACGAAGCCCTCCGGGTCCGGGTCGTCGGGTGTGGGCTGCAGGATCACGCTGTCCGCGCCGGCCTCGGCCCAGCGCGCGACAGCCTCGGCGAACGCGTGCTCGTCGCCGGCCACCGACACGTCGCGGGCGGGGTCGGTGTGCCCCCAGCGGGCGCGCTCGGCCGCCATCCGCTCCGCGGCGTCAGGGCCCGTGGCCGCGTGCAGGTAGACGACGACCGGGTGGGCGTCGGTCCGCCCGGCCGCCGAGCGCCCCTGGTCGATCAGGCCGCGCGCCCGGCGTACCGTCGCCGGATCCGTGCCTCCGGTGAGCACCGTGCCGTCGGAGACCTCGCCGGACAGGCGAAGGGTCTTGTCGCCCGTCGCGCCGAGCAGGATCGGCGCCGCGCCCGGCGGGGGCCAGTCCAGGGCCACGTCGTCGAGGCGCACGTACCGCCCCTGGGTTGACAGCCGCTCGCCGCGCAGCAGCGCCCGCAGCGCCTCCGTGTACTCCCGTAGCAGCGTCAGCGGCGACGCGGCCCGCGCCCCGACCTGCCCCATCCAGTCCTGCACCCCGTGCCCGGCGGCGATGACCGCCCGGCCCGGGAACATCCGCAACAGCGTCGCGATCTCCATCGCGCTCAGCGCAACGTTGCGCAGCGGCACCGGTAGCAGCCCGACACCCACCCGCAGCCGCGACGACCACGCGAGGGCCGCGGCCGCGGTGGTCAGCCCGCCCTCGAGGAAGCAGTCCTCCCACAGCCACAGCTCCTCGAGCCCGGCCTCGTCGGCGGCGCGCACGATGTCGCGCAGCCGCTCGGGTGGCAACTGCGGCAGAAACACGGTACCCAGCGTCGTCATGGACGAAGTCTCGCACTCCGCGACCGGGCCCTTTTGGACGCCGCTCGTCCCGCGACGGCCGATCGCACCCGGAATCGTCGGTACTTCACGGCACAAACGGCCCACGATCGGCCGGAGGTACCGCCCGGATCAGCGGAATGCTTCCGGTGAGGACGGCAGGTACGGTCCGGTCGGGCGAGGGGACCGGTGGCGGTTCCGGGATCGGCGGCAGTACGGGGGCCGGCGGCCCCGGCGGCCCGGCCGGAAGACGAGAAGAGGGGCGCGCATCGCGCCCCTCTTCGTTGCGGGCCCGGCTCCCGCGGAGTGTCGTCCACCACGGGCTTGCATGATTATGCACTGCCTCGTATATGCTTCATGCGTGTCCAAGGTCCTGAACTCCCTGCCCGTCGGCGAACGCGTCGGGATCGCCTTCTCCGGCGGCCTCGACACCTCGGTGGCGGTCGCGTGGATGCGCGAAAAGGGCGCCATCCCGTGCACCTACACCGCCGACATCGGCCAGTACGACGAGCCCGACATCGCCTCGGTCCCGGGGCGCGCCACGGCGTACGGCGCCGAGGTCGCCCGCCTGGTCGACTGCCGGGCGAGCCTCGTCGAGGAGGGCCTCGCGGCCCTGGCCTGCGGGGCGTTCCACATCCGCTCCGGCGGCCGTGCGTATTTCAACACCACGCCGCTCGGCCGCGCCGTGGCCGGCACCCTGCTGGTGCGCGCGATGCTCGAGGACGACGTGCAGATCTGGGGCGACGGCTCCACCTTCAAGGGCAACGACATCGAGCGGTTCTACCGCTACGGACTGCTCGCCAACCCGTCGCTGCGCATCTACAAGCCGTGGCTGGACGCCGAGTTCGTCGGCGAGCTCGGCGGGCGTAAGGAGATGTCGGAGTGGCTGCTCGCCCACGGGCTGCCCTACCGCGACAGCACCGAGAAGGCGTATTCCACCGACGCGAACATCTGGGGCGCCACCCACGAGGCCAAGTCGCTGGAGCACCTCGACGCGGGCATCGAGATCGTCGACCCGATCATGGGCGTGCGCTTCTGGGACCCGGCCCTGGAGATCCCGGCCGAGGACGTCACGATCGGCTTCGCGCAGGGCCGCCCGGTCACCATCAACGGCAAGGAGTTCGCGACCGCCGTCGACCTGGTGCTGGAGGCCAACGCCATCGGCGGCCGGCACGGGCTGGGCATGTCCGACCAGATCGAGAACCGCATCATCGAGGCCAAGAGCCGCGGCATCTACGAGGCGCCGGGCATGGCGCTGTTGCACACGGCGTACGAGCGCCTGGTCAACGCGATCCACAACGAGGACACGGTCGCCGCGTACCACAACGAGGGCCGCAAGCTCGGCCGCCTGTTGTACGAGGGACGCTGGCTCGACCCGCAGGCCCTGATGCTGCGCGAGGCCCTGCAGCGCTGGGTCGGCACGGCCATCACGGGCGAGGTGACGATCCGCCTGCGCCGCGGCGAGGACTACTCGATCCTGGACACCAAGGGCCCGGCCCTGTCGTACCACCCGGACAAGCTGTCGATGGAGCGCACCGAGGACGCCGCGTTCGGCCCGGTCGACCGCATCGGCCAGCTGACCATGCGCAACCTCGACATCGCCGACTCGCGGGCGAAACTGGAGCAGTACGTCACGCTCAACGTGATCGGCAGCCCCCACCCGATGCTGATCGGCGCCAACCAGACCCCGTCCGCCGACCTGATCGGCGCCATGCCGGCCGGCGGCGCCGCGGCGATCGCCGCGCGGGGCGCCGTGCCGGAGGACGCCGAGCTGCTCGACCACGCGGCCATCGAGTCCGGCACCGACTGACCCTTTCGCCCGCGTCCCCGGCTCCCGGTGTGTCGGGGTCGACCATGACTACCGTCGACCGCGACCGCTCGTGCCGGGGACGCGGCCATACCTTGCCGACCTTTGGGTTGGCCACCGACGCCCAACTCGCCGGAACCGGAACCCGCTTCACCCGTGGCCGGGTTCGTCCAGGCCTTGGATCTTGTTGACGGTCGCCACTCGGCGGATCCAGATGCCGAGCCGGTCGAGATCGGTACAGTTGGCGATGTCGGCGCGGATCTCGTCGGGGACCTCGATGCCCCGAGCGTCGAGGACAGTAAGCACCGCCCTGGCCATCCCGCGCGCTTCACCTTTGCTGAAGTGTCTACGGGCGAATTCACTCTGGTACCGGTGGCTCGCAGACAGATTTATGTCACGCATTATTTATCGACGTGATCTCAGCAAGGTTTCGGTAGGTTCGGGTATTCGAAATGGGTGAGGATGAGGCCAGCGCGGACGGTGTCACCGATGGCGGGCTGGCGGTGGCGTGGGTGCGCCGACGGTTGGTGAGCAGCGCGAAGCCGCGTTCGCCGGGTGCACGTTGGTGCGCAGTAGCATGCCCGGTTGTCCGGGCCAGTCGGGTGCGGCGTTCGATGGCCGGCAGGCACGACACGTAGCGGACCGGTTCCCTCGGCACGTCAAGGACGGCACGGTAGACGACCACGGATAGCAGGGCACCGACAAATTCGAGTTCTGTCCGTTTTGGAACACCAATCGCGATCCGGCCCCCTGTTCGTGGACCTCTGAGCGACAACAGCACGGTGGGACAATTCGGACATCTCGCAACTTTGCCGGGCCCTGTCACGGATGGAGTCCTCATCCGTAGGTGGATCTTCGAGGGCTTCGCCCAGCTTCCAGCACTGTCCGACGTGGACGGTATGGCTGTGGCGGTCACATCCCGGCGGCATGCTCGCTGCGATCACGTCATTCGGGAGTCTGCACCGGTGGTCCATGGGGACGGTGGTTGCTTGTTCCTGCCGTGCGGAGTATTCGGCGGAAATGCCGCTCGGCCGTGCGCGGCATTGTCGAACGACGGCCGCGATGCACCGTTGGCCGTATATTTCCGCCGACCGTTCGATGCGTTGCCGGACCGGCGGGCCGGCGCGGCTGTGACGTGGATGCGCGACGACGCTTCGGGCCAGGACCGGTCCGTGCGACGCCGTCCACCTGGCGGGGTGCGGGATCGCAGTCGTTTGCCGCGGTGCTGCTCGCGGGACGTTGTTCCTGCTCAGGTGGCGTGACTGGCGGAGGTGGCCAGGGCGGCACCGGTCCCTGCACCGAACCGTCGCGCTGGTCACTGATCGCTGGCGGGGTGTCGCCGCGGATACGGCGGAGTTTGTCGGCGTGACGTCTGGCGAGGCCCCAGTCTCGATGCCGTGCGTGCTCCCGGCGGAACTGTTCCTTCGCCGGAGAATAGCGACGTGACCTGGTGCGGTCACGCATGGCAGCCAACTCCGCTCTTGAAAACAATCCCAGCTGCCCCATACATATGATTATCCCAGAACCCGACCGAAACCACCGCCCCGAACGGCAGTCCATTTCAAGGTGATCTCAACGAGGATGCCTGTGAAATCTGGATGACACGCCCGGATCATCCACACTGGACAATTCTGGACGGGGCGTGGAGTCATCGGTAGATGGGTTCTCACCACAAGATTCTTCTCCATGGTGAGGACTCCACGTGATCACATACCGTGTCACGGTCGACGTGCCCAAGGAACTGGTGGCCCATGTCGCCGCGCTCGTGCTCACCCAATTCGAAAACCGAGACCTACACAGTTCTCACTGAGATCACCTCACTGCCCGCGGTCCGTCCCAACTCAGTCGCAATGCGCCGCCAACCCCTGTCTGGCCTTCGGCGACCGGCGCAGTCCCGACGATCTAGGCGGCGCGTCAGCGGTCAGCACCCGCCGGACCGTCGACCCGCTCAGCGCAGGCCACACCCAGCGCTGACACCAAGCGGGCAGGTCCGCCGCTCGCCCACCTGCACGAGGTGTCAAGAAATAATGACGCCATTCACTGCCGGCACCCGCTAACGCTAAAGGCGCGTGGGGGGCAACTCGCCTCCCACGCGCTTTTGAGCTAGGAATCACATTCGGGGACTTTCCCAGTCGGCGACACCAGGCGCGCTGCTCGGCTGCCCGCTGGGACCTTTGTCGCCGCGTGAGCCGGAGCGGCCGTCAACAGGGATCCCGCCGCGGTCCGATCGGGTCAACGCTCGCGACGGCCATTGGCTCGTCACTAGCGGGGCGGCTGGCCCGGAAGAGATGGTGGCCGCTGTCGCCGTCGGGTACGAAGACGTCGTCGTCGATGTTCAGGCCGGCGCCGGTGATCCAGCCGCGATACGTGGCCGCGTCCGCCTGGCTCCACCACATCGGCGCCGGGCCGCCGAGCCAGTCCTCGTCGGTGCCCGTCCACTCGTGGGAGCCCGTGGTGGCCAGCAGGATGCCGCCGGGGCGCAGCCAGGTGGCGATCCGGGCGATCAGCGGCTGCTGCGCGTCCAGCGGCATATGGATGAGCGCGTAGAGGCACACGACCGCGTCGAAGGAGCGCTCCGGGAAGGCGACCCTGGTGGCGTCGGCGCGCAGGAACGTGGCCCGCGGGACCAGGCGGCGAGCCCGCTCGATCTGCACGTCGCTGAGGTCGACGCCGGTGACGTCGTGGCCGCGCTCGGTCAGGGTCCGGGCGACCGGAACGCCGCAGCCACAGCCCAGGTCCAGCACGCCGGCGCCGGCCGGAAGCCGCTCGTGCAGGGCGGCGAGCCAGGCGGCGTACTCGGCCGGCTCGTCGTCGTCGCGGCGGTACCGGTGCGAGAGCGCGTCGTAGCCGCGGCGGACCAACGCGGTGGGGTCGAGCGCCGTCACCGGCTCATCGTAGGCACGCGGGCGGGGTCACGGCGAGCCGCTTTTGTTCATCGTGTACGCGGCCGGGCCGGTGGCCGCCGTGGTCCGCGCGCTGGTCGCCGTGCGCCGCCGCGACGTGTGACCACGCGGCAGCGCCGTCCGGCCCGGCGGGTGGCGTCGCGGAGCCGGGCGGTCGCCGGTCCCGCCGCCACGGCCGCGCAGGCCCGCGACGAGTACGTGGTCCGCCGCCATGAGCGGCGCACCATG